>JBGTLJ010000493.1:0-2702 GCA_041744175.1 Oceaniglobus sp.
GTGGCGACCATGGCCGCGCTCGGAACCACGCGACGCGGCAGGTTCGCCGGGCAGACCGCGATCTACATCGTCATCAACCAGCCGCTGATGGTGCCTGAAATCGTCACCGCCGTCGCCCTGCTGATCTTCTTCTCCTCGGTCAAGATCGCCACCGGCTATACCGGGCTCGGCTATCTGATCCTCGCCCATGCGGCGTTCTGCGTGCCGTTCGCCTATCTGCCGATCCGCGCCCGCCTTGAAGGGATGGACAGCGGCATGGAAACCGCCGCCGCCGATCTCTACGCCACACCCTGGCAGGCATTCCGCTACGTCACGCTGCCGCTGCTGCTGCCCGGCGTGATCGCGGGGGCGATGCTGGCCTTCATCATCTCGCTGGACAACGTCATCATCACCGAATTCGTCAAATCCGCCGGACAGGACACGCTGCCCACGTACATGCTGGGCCAGTTGCGCCGCGCCCTGACCCCAGAGGTCAATGCGATCTCGACCGCGCTGCTGGTGCTGACGGTGGCGATCCTGATCGTCTTTTCCCTCGTCACCAGAAAGCGGGAATAACCCGCATCCATCCACCAACGGGAGACCACCGATGAAATCCATTCTGATCACCACCACCGCCCTGCTGGGCAGCAGCCTTGGCGCGCTCGCCGAAGGCCAGCTGAACCTCTACAACTGGGGCAACTACACCAGCCCCGAACTGCTGGCCAAGTTCACCGAGGAAACCGGGATCGACGTCACCGTCACGGACTACGATTCCAACACCACCGCCCTCGCCAAGGTCGAGGCAGGGGCGTCGGGCTACGATCTGGTCGTGCCCTCGGCAAATTACGTGCAGATCTACGTCTCCAAGGGGCTGCTGGCCGAACTCGACCATTCGCGCCTGTCCAACATCGGCAACATCGCCGATCGCTGGTCCGATGTGGACTGGGATCCGGGCCGCACCCACACCGTGCCATGGCAATGGGGAACCACCGGCGTCGCCGTCAACACCTCGGTCTATGACGGCGACATCAACACATCCGACATCTTCCTGAACCCGCCCGAAGAGTTGAAGGGCAAGGTCAACGTCGTGCCGGAAATGTCCGATGTCATGGCGCTGGCGATCTTCAACGCCGGCGGCGAGGCATGCACAGAGGATCTCGACGTGCTGCGCAAGGTGCGCGACAATCTGATGGCGGCCAAACCGTCCTGGATCTCCATGGATTACGGCACCACCGACAAGCTGTCGTCGAACGATCTGGTGGCAACCGTGAACTGGAACGGATCGACCTTCCGCGCCCGGCTGAACAATCCCGATGTCGCCTACGGATACCCCAAGGAAGGCTATCCGCTGTGGATGGATTCGGTGGGGATCCTGTCGGACGCGCAGAACGTGGACGAGGCCTATCAATTCCTCGATTTCATCATGGTGCCCGAAAACGCCGCGATGATCTCGGCCTTCGCGCGCTATGCCAACGGGATCGAGGGATCCGAGGAATTCATGCCCGAAGAGATGAAGACGGCGCCGGAAATCAACGTGCCCGAAGAATTTGCCGATGCCGGCCGGTTCCTGCCCACCTGCCCGCCGGCGGCGACCGAGCTTTACACCGCGATCTGGACCGAACTGGTCAAATGACCCGGATTTGGCGGGGTATGTCGCTGTGCCCCGCCATCCGGCACCGGCGCCGGGCCGGATGCGCCTTGGCCCGGCAGCGGGATCGCCGGAATCTGCACCCAAAGGAAGGCCGCCATGGACGCAACGCAAACGGGTGACGCGCTGGACCATGCGCTCGATGCGCTGCCGACACGCTATCGCGGGCCAGGGGGCGTTGCGGGTGTGGTCAGGGACGGCAGGATCGTGGCGGCGCGCGCCTGGGGCCACCGCGATCCGAAACGCCACGCCGCGATGACGCGCACGACCCGGCTGCCGATCTGTTCGATCTCCAAACAGTTCACCTGCGGCGTCCTGCTGGCACGGTTGGGCGATCCCGATCGCTTCGATGACCGCGTCGCCGCGTTCCTGCCTGCGTTCCGGGGTTCGCTTCCGACGGTCCGCCAGCTTTGCCACAACCAGTCCGGGCTGCGCGACTACTGGGCGCTGACGGTCCTGCACGGCGCGCTGGCCGAACAGACCTTTGCCCGCGAAGATGCGCTGCCGCTGCTTGCGCGGATGAAAACCGGCCATTTCGCCCCCGGAACCGGCTATTCGTACTGCAACTGCAATTTCCGCATTGTCGCCGAGATCATCGAGGCGGAAACCGGCCGGTCCCTCGCCGACCTCTATGCCGAAGAGATCTGGAAGCCCGCGGGCATGACCACCGCCGTCCTGACCTCTGACACGCGTAAGCCAGAGGATGGTGTCGTCGGTCATGAGGGCACTGCCGCGACCGGCTTCGTGCCCGCCGACAACGGTGTTTCCTGGATCGGCGATGCGGGGATCTCGGCCTCTCTCGACGACATGCTGGCCTATGAAAGCTGGATCGACGCCACGCGCGACGATCCCGGCAGTCTCTATGCCCGGCTGTCCGCGCCGCCGGTGTTTGCCGATGCCACGCCCGCCACCTACGGCTTCGGTCTGGCCCATGAAACCGTCGCCGGGGTGGCGACCACGGGGCACGGCGGCGCGCTGCGCGGGTTTCGCGCACAACGCATGCACGCGGCGAACAAACGTCTGTCCGTCGTCGTCATGTTCAACCATGAGGCCAACGCCCACGCCGCCGCTTCCG
>JBGTLJ010000494.1:0-4754 GCA_041744175.1 Oceaniglobus sp.
CGCTCAGCACCAGCCCCACCGCATCGACGCCCGCACCGGCGGCCAGAACCGGATGGTCGCCCCGCGCGGCCCGCATCACCCGGTGATCCGCAAGCGCCGCAGGCATATGGGCGGTGTCGCAGTCCGTCACGACCCGGCGCAGGGCATCGTCGCGCAGGGTGCCGAACACGAAGACATCGCTCATTCCGGCGGTCGGCCGTTCTTCTGGCCCACCCATTCGATGACGAACGCGCAGAACAGCGCGCCCAGCGCCAGCGAGACAAGAGCGCCGTTGCCCAGCAGATAGGTCGAGAATTCGAGCATCAGTTGCACCATTTCCTGCAACGCCTCTGTCGGATCGTCGTAATAAAGGTCGAGCGATCGTTCGATCATCTCGCGGCCGCCCCAGAACGCCAGCACCCAGAACAGGATCGCGATCGCGGCCGTCACCCCATAGGCGGCGCTGGCCGCATACCCGTCACCCGCCCGGTGCCCCGACACCCGCCAGCCCATGACAAACCCGATGGCCGCGTTGATCAGACCGAACCGGATCGGCGTTTCGCCACGGAACGGAATGTTGGGCACCACCAGACCGCTGATCACAAACGCAAGTCCCGCGAACAAGAGCCCCGCCGTCAGCTTTGCGGCGGTCGGATACATTGCGTCAGACCGGCCGGGTCACGGTGATCTGCGTCACGTCGCAATTGCCGCTGTCAAAGGCCGATGCGCATGACACGAGGTAAAAGTTCCACATCCGGCGGAACCTGTCGTCGAACCCCAGGGCGCGCACCTCGTCCCAGCGGTCGTTGAACGTCTCGTGCCAGCGCCGAAGGGTCTGGCTGTAGCTGTCGCCAAATTCGACGGACCGCAGAACCGTCAGCCCGGATTTCTCCACCTCGGCCCGCAGCACCTTGGGCGCGGGCAACATGCCGCCGGGAAAGATGTACTTCTGGATGAAATCGATGGTGGTGCGATACGCCTCCCATCGTTCGTCCATCACGGTGATGATCTGCAATGTGGCGTTCGCCCCCGGTTTCAGCCGCGCCCGTAGCGTCCGGAAAAAGGTCGGCCAGTACCGCTCGCCCACGGCCTCGAACATCTCGATGCTGGCGACGCCGTCGTAAAGGCCCGTCTCGTCGCGGTAATCCTGAAGCTTGATGGTGACCCTGTCGGCCAGACCGGCCCGCGCGATGCGTTCGACGGCATAGTCGTATTGCGCCGCGCTGATGGTCAGGCACGTCACCCGAAGGCCACGTTCGCCTGCCGCATATTCGGCGAAACCACCCCAGCCGCAGCCGATTTCAAGAACATGATCGCCGGCCTTCGCACCCATCTGATCCACCATGCTGGCATATTTGGCGGTCTGCGCCGCCTCCAGGCTTTCCTGCCCGCCGGAAAACAGCGCGCTGGAATAGGTCATCGTGTCGTCCAGCCATATTCCATAGAATGCGTTACCAAGGTCATAATGGGCAGCGATGTTGCGTTTGGACCCGGAGCGGGAATTTCCCATCAGCCAGAACCGGAACCTCTCGATCAGGCGCACCATGCCCATGCCCGGAAAGCTGTCGTAGACATCCCAGTTGTCGGCGTTGCACAGATCGAGGAACGCCGCCAGATCGGGTGTGGACCAGTGTTCGTCAAGATAGGCGTCACAGAAGCCCAGATCGCCCTCGCGGATCAGCCGGGCGAACAGATCGCGGCTGTGCACCCGCAACTCGGCAATCGGCCAGGCCGACTTCGTTCCCATCGCCCGGAACACCCGGCCATCGGGCAGCACGAAATCCAGCCGCCCATTGCTCATCCCGGAGGCGAGAGCATACACTTGGGCGAAATAGCGCGGCAAATTCCTCTGCCCCGCAACAGATGTAAAGACGTCCATACCCACTCCAAACTCACCGCCCGACACGGTATCCCTGCCCGCTGCGCACAACAACCCCGCCGCCGTGACAGATGTCCGTGACAGCCCTGTTGCCGGTTCTTTCTGACGTAACGGCATTTTTCAGAAACCCCGGTTCTCGTAAGCGGCCAGCGCGCGTTTTCGCCCCTCGCCAACCTCGACCACCGGATCGGGATAGGGATCGTCCGGCGACAGGCCCCAGCCTCGCGGGATCGCCTCGTAATAGGCCAGCGCGTCGTCGTGGGGCGGATCCCGGCTCTCGGCGATCCAGCGGTCCACATAGGCCCGGTCGCGGTCGAACTTGTCCAGTTGCGTCACCGGATTGAAGACGCGGAAATAGGGCGTCGCATCGGGGCCGGAGCCTGCCGACCACTGCCATCCCATGGCGTTGGATGCCGGATCCCAGTCGATCAGGCAATCCTCGAACCACTTCTGGCCGATGCGCCAGTGGCCCATCAGGTGTTTCGTCAGATAGCTTGCCACGATCATCCGCGCGCGGTTGTGCATGTGCCCGGTCACATACAGCTCGCGCATCGCCGCATCGACGAACGCGATGCCGGTGCGCCCGCGCTTCCAGGCCGTCACCTCGTCGCGCGTCCCGTCCTCGTTCCACGGAAACGCGTCCCATTCGGGCCGCCAGTTGCCGGTGGTGATGACGGGCGTGTGAAACACCAGATGGTGGGCGAATTCGCGCCACACCAGTTCTTTCAGAAACGTCTCTGCGCCGGTCTTGCTGTCGTGCAGCGCCCGCATCCCGGCGTGCCAGCAGGTGCGCGCCGAAATCTCGCCATAGGTGAGGTTCTCGCTCAGCTTGCTGGTGCCTTCGGCGGCGGGGCGGTCGCGCGCCGCGACATAGCCGTCGATCCCGTCGCCGATGAAGTTTTGCAGACGGTCCTGCGCGGCCTCTTCGCCAACGGTCGCGAACGGCAGCACGATGGCTGCGCCTCGGTCCATGCCATCCGCCAGTCCCCAATCCGAGACCCTGTCGCTGTCGGGCCAGACACCAGGCGCCCGGATGTCCTTTGGCGCGGTCAGCGGTGCGGCGACCTCGCGATCCTTCACCGCCTTCCAGAACGGCGTGTAGACCTTGTAACAGCCGCCGGTCCCGGTTTTCACCTCCCACGGCTCGAACATCACATGCCCTTCAAAGCTTTCGGCGGCGATCCCGTCATCCTTCAGCGCGGCTTTGACCCCGGTATCGCGGGCGACGCTGTCGGGATCGTAAAGGCGGGTCCAGTACACGGTATCGGCTCCGGTTTCGGCGACCAGATCGCGCAGTACGTCGATCGCCCGGCCACGGCGCAGGATCAGACGGCTGCCCATTCCATCCAGCACACCGGAGAAATGATCCACCGCCAGCCCGATCCGCCATGTGGGACAGGCCCCGTGATCCGCGACGACCTCATCGAAGATCCACACCGGAATGACCGGACGCCCGGCAATGCAGGCGGCATCCAGCGCCGGGTGGTCGGAGAGCCGCAGATCGCGGCGCAACCACAGCAGGATGGGGGACGTCTCGGACATGGAATGGCACCAGAACTACGCCGGCGAACCGGCCGCTACACCCGATCTAGCGCGTCGATCAGGCGGTCAACCTCGGCCGCCGTCGTGTAATGCACGAACGACAGCCGCAGCACGCCGAATTCCGGATCGACCCCGACTGCGGACAGGGCCCTGCCGGCATAGAAATCGCCGCCCTCGGCCATGATGCCGTGATCGGCCAGCCGGGCGGCCACGGCGGCCCCCGGTTCCGACATCGCCAGTGTGACGGTGGGGGCGCGGCACGCTGCATCGGCGGGACCGATCAGGCGCATGGCATTGCGGCTGGCGACGTGATCCAGCAGCGGTTGCAGGATCGCCGCCTCATGGGCACGCATCATATCGTGCACCGCCGCACCCCTTGCGCGGGCATTGCCCGCAACTCCGGCCGCATCTCCGGCTCCCGCCCCGACATGATGGTCGTACAGTGCGTCCAGATAATCCACCATCCCGGCGCAGGCCGCGATCTGCGCATGGTCCGGTCCGGCGGGGGTGAACCGCTTTGCAAGGGTATCGCCGTTGAACACATGGCCCTGATTTGGCAGCCGCATCCCCAGTTCGCGGTCGATGACCATGATTCCCTGATGCGGGCCATAGGTTTTGTAGGCTGAAAACAGATAGATGTCGGCCCCGGTCGCCCCGATGTCGGGCAGACCATGGGGGGCATAGCTGACGCCATCCACGCAGGACACCGCCCCGGCGGCATGGACCCTGTCGCAGATCGCCGCCACGTCGTTGATTTCGCCCACGACGTTTGAACAATGTGGAAAGCACACCAGCCGCACCCGGTCGTCCAGCAGCCGCTCGAGCGCCGAAGGGTCCAGATGCCCGGTATCGGGGTCGATGCGCCACTCGCGCAGTTCGACCCCTCGCTCGGCCAGCCTGCGCCAGGGGCCGGTGTTGGCCTCGTGGTCCTGGTTGGTGACGACAACCGCATCCCCCGCCGCCATGGTCGCCCCGAAGGCCTGGGCCAGTACATAGGTGTTCTGGGTGGTCGACGGTCCGAAACACAGCGTATCGGGTGCAACGTTCAGCACCGCCGCAAGGCGCGTGCGGGCCTCGTCCATCTCTTCACCGCCAAGCCGCGAGGCATCATAGGCCGAATAGGGCTGCACCTTGCGCTGGGTGTAGAAACGGGTCAGCCGGTCGATCACCTGTCCGCAGGCATAGGAACCGCCGGCGTTGCCGAAAAACGCCTGCCCCACCAGCGACGGCTCGGAAAACGCGGGGAACTGGCTGCGCACGAATACGGGATCGAGGATCATGGCACCGACAGTCGCGTCCGCCCGCGTCGCCGTCAAGGGTTGCCGATGCGCGAGTTCTCCCGGCCAGCCGGACT
>JBGTLJ010000495.1:0-2120 GCA_041744175.1 Oceaniglobus sp.
TGCTCGCCGATAATCATGCCGGTATAGACGGCTTCCTGCGCGCCGATGAAGAAGCGACCGCGGTCTTCCAGCTTCCACAGGGCGTAGGACACCGAAGTGCCGTTTTCCATCGAGATCAGGACACCCTGACGGCGGCCCTGGATGGGGCCCTTGAAGGGCGTCCAGCCGTGGAACAGGCGGTTCAGCACGCCCGATCCGCGGGTGTCGGTCAGGAATTCGCCGTGGTAGCCGATCAACCCGCGCGATGGCACATGCGCGATGATGCGGGTCTTGCCGGCACCGGCGGGCTTCATCTCCAGCAGGTCGCCCTTGCGGGGACCGGTCAGTTTCTCGACCACGGCGCCGGTGTATTCGTCATCCACATCGATGGTGACTTCTTCCAGCGGCTCCATCCGCACGCCGTCTTCATGCTTGTAGATGACCTGCGGGCGGGAGATCGACAGCTCGAACCCTTCGCGGCGCATGTTCTCGATCAGCACACCCATCTGAAGTTCGCCGCGGCCCGACACCTCGAAGGCGTCGCCGGTGGGGGTGTCGGCGATCTTGATCGCGACGTTGACTTCGGCTTCGCGCATCAGGCGCTCGCGGATGACGCGGGACTGCACCTTTTTGCCGTCACGACCGGCGAGGGGCGAATCGTTGATGCCGAAGGTCACGGTGATCGTGGGCGGGTCGATCGGCTGGGCCGGGATCGCGGTGTCGACGCTGAGGTCGCAGATCGTGTCGGCGACGGTCGCCTTGGACATGCCGGCGAGGGTGACGATGTCACCCGCCTCTGCCACGTCGATGGCCTGTTGCGACAACCCGCGGAATGCGAGGATCTTGGACACGCGGAACTGCTCGAATTTCTCGCCGTCGCGGTGCAGAGCCTTGACGGTTTCGCCGGCGCGCAGGGTGCCGGCTTCGACGCGGCCGGTCAGGATGCGGCCAATGAACGGGTCGGCGGAGAGCGTCGTTGCCAGCATCTGGAACGGCTCGTCGCGGCGGGAAATCTGGGCGGGCATCGGCAAGTGCTTGAGGACCATGTCGAAGAGCGCGTCGAGGTTCTCGCGCGGGCCGTCCAGTTCCATGTCGCACCAGCCGGACCGGCCGGAGGCATACATGGCCGGGAAATCAAGCTGTTGGTCGTCCGCGTCGAGGGCTGCGAAGAGGTCGAAGACCTCGTCCAGCGCACGGTCTGGCTCTGCGTCGTGCTTGTCGACCTTGTTCAGCACCACGATGGGACGCAGGCCCAGCGCCAGCGCCTTGGAGGTCACGAACTTCGTCTGGGGCATCGTGCCTTCAGCGGCGTCGACCAGCAGGACCACACCGTCGACCATCGACAGGATCCGCTCCACCTCGCCACCGAAGTCGGCGTGGCCGGGGGTGTCGACGATGTTGATGCGGGTGCCCTTCCACTCGACGCTCGTGCATTTGGCAAGGATCGTGATCCCGCGCTCGCGCTCGATGTCGTTGCTGTCCATGGCGCGTTCCGTCGTCGCCTCGTTGGCGCGGTAGACGCCAGACTGCTTCAGAAGCTCGTCCACGAGGGTGGTCTTGCCGTGGTCAACGTGTGCGATGATCGCAATATTGCGAATGTCCATGTGGTATGCCTTTGTGCGGAGTTGTCGCGCGCATACAGTGCAAACGCAGCAAAGGCTAGTCCCTTAGTGCGGCGTGGTGTCCGAGAAAAGCTGGATCACGACGATGCCAGCAATGATCAGGGCAAGGCCGAGCACGGCCGCGCGGTCCAGCCGCTGGCCAAAGACGACAAAGCCGATGCCCGCGATCAGCACGATGCCAAGGCCCGACCAGATCGCATAGACGATGCCGACGGGCATCACCTTCAGCGCCAGCGCCATGAAGTAGAAGGATGCGCCATAGGTCACGACGCAGATCGCGGCGGGCAGGGGCTTGGTGAACTGCTGGCTGGCCTGCAGGGCGGTCGTGCCGATGGTTTCGGCGATGATCGCGATCACGAGGGCGACATAATGGAACGGCATGGTGCCGGGATCACCGATGCCGCGCGTCTTGTCAATCCATGTGAGAACGCCCCGGCAGCGGTGCTGCCGGGGCGCAATGTGACGGCCCGTCGGGCCTAGCCGTGGTAGCGCAGACCGCGGAAGGTGCGGCCTTCGTCC
>JBGTLJ010000496.1:0-1678 GCA_041744175.1 Oceaniglobus sp.
TCATCGGCGTGCTGATGACCCGCGACATCCTGATGCCCGTTCTGAAGAACGCGCCTTTCGATCTGCGCAGCCTGCTACGCCAGGCCCCTGTCGTGCGCGGCGGGCAAAGTGCGCTGGATATCGTCGAACGGCTGCGCACGTCACCGGCGCACATGGTCCTTGTCTACGACGAGTACGGCCACTTTGAAGGGATCGTTACACCGATGGACGTGCTCGAGGCCATAGCTGGCGAGTTCCCTGATAATGTGACGGACGAACCGAAGGTCGTAACCCGGGCAGACGGATCGTATCTCATTGCGGGATGGATGCCGGCCGACGAATTCGCTGCGCTGCTTTCTGTGGACATCGGCGAAGACAGAAACTTCGAGACGGTTGCCGGCCTTGTTCTCGACAAGGTCGGACACCTGCCGCAGGTTGGTCAGGTTTTGCAACTGCAGAACTGGACGATTGAAGTCGTTGATCTCGATGGGCGACGGATCGACAAACTTCTCGTCTGTCGGTCAGCGCCTTAGCAACTCTGTCCGCGATCGTTTCACCTCAGCTGCGCATCACCATCGCGTTCGGGATGAACGGCCAAGTCAAAGCAGTGAGGCGTGCTGTCTACCTTTTAGCATTCCGCTACTGTGCGAACCACACGTAGCCAACGTAAGCCACCAACACGACGACGCCGATGACCCTGCCAATGACCGGACGCGTCAAAAGCAATGCCGTCAGCGCCAGCGAGGCTGCGATCATGATCGGCAGGTCGAAGGTCAGGAATCTGTCGGCCACGGGCACCGGCTTGATCAGCGCGGTCACGCCCAAAATGCCCAGCACGTTGAAGATGTTGGATCCGACGATGTTGCCGATTGCGATTTCCGACTGACGCCGGAAGGCGGCGATGATCGACGTGGCAAGTTCGGGAAGAGATGTGCCCACCGCCACGATCGGCAGACCGATGAACGCCTCGGACACGCCGAAACCGCGGGCAATGGACACCGATCCATCGACGAGGAACCGGGCGCCGAACATCAAGACGACCAAGCCACCCAAGACCCAAAGTGCCGAGACGAGCGTCGATGACGGCACCGACGTGTCAGCGTCCTCATCTGCGGCGTCACCGGGTTGCAGGTAGGCCCAGGTCAGGTAGCCAGCCAAGGCAAGCACCAGCAAGCCGCCCGGCAGTCGCCCGATTTCGCCGGTGGCAAAGATCGGCACCAAGACGATCGCCGCCGCGACCATGACAGCCGTATCGCGCCGCAGCGTCGCGCCAGAGACACGGATGGGCCAGACCAGACTGGTCAGGCCGACGATCAGCAGAATGTTGGCAATATTCGATCCGACGATGTTGCCCACCGCGATGTCCGGCACACCGCGCAACGCGGCCTGGACCGAGAACAGAAGCTCTGGCGTGGACGACCCGAACCCCACGACCGTCAGGCCGATCAGCAATGGCGGGATCGAAATGCGCCGGGCAATGCCGACGCTGCCGCGCACCAGCGCCTCGCCACCGAAAAACAGGCCGATCAGACCGGCGACGACATAGATGTAATCCAACAAAACCACCCTCGCGGGCAGTTCGTCCACCCCGCTCTGAAATAGGTGTCACGTTCGCTTGACCCAAGAGCGGGTGCGAAAGAATTCTTGCCACGACGGGCAAGGACGACATGGATGCTTCTGGCCGCGAACTTCTTGAAAA
>JBGTLJ010000497.1:0-1774 GCA_041744175.1 Oceaniglobus sp.
GACCCCGGCGTGATGGCCGAAAAGCCGGGGCTTGCCGCGCGACTGCGCCCACCGCCCGTTGCCGTCCATGATGATCGCCACGTGGCGCGGGCCGCGCGGGGCCACGGCGGTACCTTGCAGGTCGTTGATCAAAAGAGCCTCTCTTTCATCGTCCCACAGATGTGGGCGTGCCTTCCAACCCGGGCCTTCAGGACCCGTTCCCCCCGCGGTCCCCCCGATCGCGGCAAGTGACTAGACCTGCATGATTTCTTCCTGTTTCGTCGCCAGCACGCTGTCGATGCTGGAAATCGCGGCATCGGTCAGATCCTGCACCTCGGACGACCAGACCTTGTGGTCGTCTTCCGACATGCCGCCCGCCTTGGCCTTTTTCAGCTTGTCCATCCCGTCACGCCGCACGTTGCGGATCGCCACGCGCGCATCTTCTGCGCGCGCGCCCGCCACCTTTGCCAACTGGGCGCGCCGTTCCTCGTTCAGTTCCGGGATCGGCAGGCGGATCGTCATCCCGTCGATCACCGGATTGATCCCCAGACCGCTTTCGCGAATCGCCTTTTCCGTCTTGCCCATCAGCGTCTTGTCCCAGACCGTCACGGTAACCATGCGCGGTTCTGGCACGTTTATGGTTCCAACCTGGTTAATAGGCGTAGGTGACCCATAGGCATTCACCATGATCGGTTCCACCATGGAGGCCGAGGCGCGGCCGGTGCGCAGGGACGCGAATTCGTGGCGCAGCGCATCCATCGCGCCGTCCATCCGCCGCTTGAGGTCGTCAACGTCGAGATCGAAGTCTTCGTCTGCCATCGTTCTTCTCTTGTCTCGCGGCGCGTGGGCCGCAGCCTGTCGGGGCCCGTCTTACGAAACCGCCGCTGCTTTGTATAGCGCGCTCTGGCGGGCGCACCGGCGGCCCGCGGCCTAGCCGTGCACGATGGTATATGTGCCCTGCCCCGCCAGGATGCCGCGAAACCCGCCCGGTTCGTCGAGGGAGAACACCACGATGGGCAGCTTGTTGTCGCGGGCCAGGGCGATGGCGCTGGCATCCATGACCTTGAGGTGCTTCACCAGCACCTCATCATAGGTGACGCGGTCGTAGCGTTTTGCGTCAGGGTTGGTCGCGGGATCGCTGTCATAGATCCCGTCCACCTTGGTGCCCTTGAAGATCGCCTCGCAGGCCATTTCATTGGCGCGCAGGGTGGCGGCAGTGTCGGTGGTGAAATAGGGATTGCCGGTGCCGGCCGCAAAGATCACCACGCGCTTTTTCTCAAGATGGCGCACCGCGCGCCGCCGGATGTAGGGTTCGCAGACCTGATCCATGGGAATCGCGCTGATCACCCGGGTGTGCAGGCCCTGTTCCTCCAGCGCCGACTGCATCGCCAGCGCGTTCATCACCGTGGCCAGCATGCCCATGTAATCGGCGGTTGTGCGTTCCATCCCCTGGGCGCTGCCCTGAAGACCGCGGAAGATGTTGCCGCCGCCGATCACCATTGCGATCTCGACCCCGAGGTCGTGCACCGACTTTACCTCGGCGGCGATCCGCTGGACCGTGGGCGGGTGCAGCCCGAACGACGTCTCGCCCATCAGCGCCTCGCCGGAAATCTTGAGCAGCACCCGCTTGTAGGTGACCTTTGTGTCGCGCGCCATCCGATCCCGCCCCATCTTAGATGTGATGTTGTATCGCCTGCCTGAATGTCGCAAAACCGCGACGATTTCAATGCGCCAAAGGCCGCCCGATGGAGTGGACAGAGATCATCGCCCGGGCCGGCGACCGGCGGCCGGTGCT
>JBGTLJ010000498.1:0-7124 GCA_041744175.1 Oceaniglobus sp.
AACCCTTCCGGCCATCGGCGGTGCGGTGTGGTGGGGCGACCCGGAAACGGCCCGCGCGCTGGTGCAGGCCCTGTCACGGCGCGAAGGCGCGATCGTGCCGCTGATCACAGGAGCGCTGACCGTCAACGACTGCACCCACGAGCGGCACGTCTGCATCGACACGACAGCATCGGGAGGCAACGCGCAACTTCTGGCCGAGGCCGCCGCAGCCTGATCATGTGGCTGGTCTGAACCTTGCGCCGATTTGCGGCATCGACGGAACGATGCTGTGACATCGTTCCGTCTGGTGCGACAGGACGCGCGCCGCGGCGTCCCCGACCATGGCTTGACCATCAGCGAAAACATCGGCACCAGTCCGTCCCATGTTTCCGATCCGCGACCATAATCCTTCACAACGCACGCCGTTCGTCACCTTTGGCCTGATCGCAATCAATGTCGTGGTTTTCGTCATGGGATTGCAGTTGATGCAGGATCAACGGGCGCTCTATGCGTTCTACGACGCCTGGGCCCTGGTTCCGGCCAGATCCGAACCCGTGACCTATCTGACGTCGCAATTCCTCCACGGCGGATTCGCGCATCTGGCGGGAAACATGCTGTTTCTTTGGATATTCGGCGACAACCTCGAAGAGGAAATGGGGCCCGTGACGTTCGTCGGGTTCTATCTGGCGGGCGGCGTTGCGGCGGGGCTGGCGCAGACGCTGGCCAATCCCTTATCGACCGTGCCGATGGTCGGGGCGTCGGGGGCCATCGCGGCCGTGATGGGGGGCTATCTGCTTCTGTTTCCCCGGGCACGGGTGGATGTTCTCTTCATCTTCGTGATTTTCTTTCGGATCTTCCCCGTGCCGGCCTGGATCGTTCTGGGCGTCTGGTTCGCGTTGCAAATGGCATCCGGGGTCAGCATGCCGACCGACGGAGGCGGGGTGGCCTATTGGGCCCATGCCGGCGGGTTCGTGGCGGGGCTTGCCTTGACACTGCCGTTCTGGATACGACGCGGCACGACCGCGTTCTGGAAACGCACCGAAGGACATCCACCGCACCCCAAGGCCCGCTATCGGCAATCGCTGACGTCGGTGCCAAAGGTTCCCCGTCGCTAAGACCGTCAGTCACACCCGGACAGATACCCGGCCAATGCGGTGCCGTATGTGTCGACCGTCCGGTACGTTGTCGCGGTGCGACTGGCCTGTTGCGACTGGCCGGAATTGCAAACGTCTGTTTGCGGACCGTCCCGAGCCCAAATGGCAAGGCGCGATGCCATGCCGGATGCCGAACGTCAGCCGCGCACCAGTCTGGCCAGACCATCGAACAGGTTCGGATTGGCCACGATCAACCCGCCGTCATCGACCATCGACGCACCGTGCCGCACCGGTTCCAGCAAACCGCCGGCTTCGCGGCAGATCACCACCCCGGCCGCCACGTCCCATGGCTTGACGCCTGTTTGCCAATACCCGTCGAAGCGCCCGGCCGCGACATAGGCAAGATCCAGTGCCGCTGCGCCCCACTGCCGGACCGCCGCCACAGTCGGGAGGATACGGCCCAGTTCACGCATTCGATCCGGAAGACCGGGCGAGCCGGAATGCGGCAAGCCGGTTGCAAACACACCCTCGATCATCGAACGACGGCCCGACACGCGGACGCGGCTTTCGTTCATCCAGGCACCCGTACCCTTTTCGGCGACGAACATCTCATCCTTCGCCGGATCGAAGATGACCCCCGAAACCACTTCGCCCTTGTGCTCGAGCGCGATGGAAATGCACCAGTGCGGCAGCCCGTGAAGAAAGTTCGTGGTCCCGTCCAGCGGATCGACGATCCAGCGGCGGGTGGGATCCTTTCCCTCGACCGGCATGCTCTCTTCCCCCAGCCAGCCATAGTTCGGGCGCGCGGCCATCAGATCGTCACGAATGATCTCTTCGGCTGCGGTATCGGCGCGGGACACGAAATCCCCAGCCCCCTTTACCGAAACCTGCAGGTTCTCGACCTCGCGGAAATCCTTGACCAGGGATCGCCCGGCCCGGCGCGCCGCCTTGATCATGACGTTCAGATTGGCACTGCCCTGCATTGGTGTCTCTTCCTCGAAATCCAGCTTCGCGCGATACACCCGCATTGCCCGAATGCCAAGCCATCCGCCGGCAATCCGCACCGCAGCCCTTTCCAGCCGCCAGCCGTTGGCGTAGAACAGGACATGGAAAACGCGCCCCCCCCCGGCGACCGCATCGCAAAGGTTCTGGCGCGCGCCGGCATCGCCAGCCGCCGCGAGGCCGAGCGCATGATCGACCTTGGCCGCGTGACAGTGAACGGCAGACACATCAGCTCACCGGCCCTGAACGTCATCGAAACGGACGTGATCGCGGTCGACGGCAAGACGGTCGAGCCACCCGAGCAGGCGCGCCTCTGGCTCTATCACAAGCCGCTTGGCCTTGTGACGACTGCCCGGGACGAAAAGGGACGCAAAACAGTTTTCGACAGTCTGCCGGACGGGATGCCACGGGTCATGTCGGTGGGTCGGCTTGACATCAATTCCGAAGGTCTGTTGCTGCTGACCAATGACGGTGGCGTCAAGCGCAAGCTGGAACTGCCGGCGACGGGTTGGCTGAGGAAATACCGGGTGCGGGTGAACGGCACGCCGAACGACGCCGATCTGGGCGGCCTCAGAAAGGGCGTCACCGTGGACGGCGAACGCTTTATGGGCATGGAGATCACGATTGACCGTCAGCAGGGCGCGAATGCCTGGCTGACGGTGGGACTCCGCGAAGGCAAGAACCGCGAAATTCGCCGGGCCCTGGAAACCGTGGGACTGAAGGTGGGTCGCCTGATCCGGATCAGCTATGGCCCGTTCCGTCTGAACGACCTTGAGCCGGGCGAGGTGGAGGAAGTAAAGGCGCGGGTCCTGCGCGATCAGCTTGGCATGGAAACGGCGCCGCGCCTGAAGCCGTCGCGCGTCCGGCCCGGCGGGCCGGCACGACCGGGAAACAGGATGCGGGACTGACGAAAGTTTTTGCGAAGGTCCGATCCGGTCGGGGACAATGCCCTTGGATGACATTCGTCCGTGGTGAACATGCCTGAAAAAGCGGACGGAGGCTGTTGGACGCCCGGATCTGGATGTCATACGTTCGGGTGCACGCCGGAAGTCATCCGGTGCAGGCTTGATCGCGATGAGACCGGTGCCCAGATGTATGCCGCGAGGCAAGTCGCATGGAATGAATTGATTTGCCGAACGACGCTTCAAAGGGGTCGCATCCATGGCCAGACTGATGATCGGGTTGCTTTTCGTCGCGGTGCTCGCGGGTCTCGCATCTGGCGCCGGATCTGCCATGTCACGGGCGGTTGTGGTCGGCCATCGACGCTTGAACACAGCAAAAGTCAGGGGTGGGGCAATGCAAAAGATATCGGGGATGCTTCTGGTGGCGCTGATCGTGTATGTTGCGATCTGGGGCAGCGCCTGAGATGGCGCAGCGCTATGTTGGCGATCACAGCCCTGGGGCAGAGCCCGCAGCCGACAGGCGCGGCTGGACCGGAAAGACCCGCAGCCGTGTAGGTGGCAGGGTCAACGCCCTGTTCGTGGCGCCCATTCCCTTGCTGCCACTGGCATTCCTCAAGGATCCCATGGGGCTTGCGCTGAACCTGGTCGCATTCGGTATCCTGATAAGTGCCGCCTGGATGACCCGCGAGGGAACGCGGGCGCACGAAGCCTACGATGCGCGCAAGGTAGCCAAACGCCCGGCCCTGCCTCGCAAGCTGGTCGGCGCCGTCCTGACGGGACTGGGTCTGGCGGTTGCAAGCGTTGACGGCGGCAACGTCCTGACCCCGGCGATCTTCGCGGTGCTGGGGGGTGGGCTTCACATCCTGGCCTTCGGGGCCGATCCGATGCGTGACAAGCAGGTCGTGGGAGTTGACGAGTTTCAGGCCGGCCGCGTGGCACGGGTGGTCGATGAAGCCGAGCAGCACCTGGGGGCCATGAAGACTGCGATTTCCCGCGCAGGCGACAGGCAGGCGCAGGCCCGTGTCGATCGCTTCGTCGCGACAGCCCGCGAAATGTGCCGCACGGTCGAGGAGGACCCACGCGATCTGGCCGCGGCGCGAAAATATCTGGGTGTCTACCTTCTGGGCGCGCGCGACGCGACGTCCAAATACGCTGACCTCTCTGCCAAGAGCCGCGACACCAAGGCCCGTGCCGATTATCTGGCGCTTTTGGACGACCTGGAAGAGGGATTTGCCGCCCGGAATGCGAAGTTGCTGATTGCCGACCGCACCGATCTGGACGTCGAAATTGAAGTGCTCCGGGACCGTCTGTCCCGCGAAGGGCTGGTGCCCGCTTCAACTGCCAAGTAAAGCAGTTTTCGAACCCACAGGGGAGTACCGGTGAACATGAAGAGCAAAGTTGCGACACGGGCTGCGGAAGCTCAGGCCGAGGTTGACGATGTGACCGGCACGGTACTGCAGGAACGCCAGGGCGAACTTGTACCGCTTGATCGATCAGAGGCACCGGTTGCCGCCGAAATCGAACGCCGCATCGGCGAAATCAATATGGAGGACACGAATTCAATCGTGTCCTTCGGTTCTGGCGCCCAAGCCGAATTGCAGGTCATCAGCCAGTCGATGCTGGCCGACGTGCGCAACAAGGATGTTGGTCCGGCGGCGGACAGCCTGCGCCAGATCGTCACCACGATACGGGGCTTTTCGGTCAGCGAACTGGACGTGCGGCGGTCGCGTTCGATCTGGGAGAGGTTGACCGGACAGCTTGCGCCCATGGCAAAGTTTACCGCCCGGTTCGAGGACGTGCAGGGACAGATCGACCGGATCACGGACACTCTTCTGAACCATGAACACAGGCTGCTCAAAGACATCAAATCGCTCGATATTCTCTATGACAAGACGCTGGCCTTCTACGACGAGCTTGCGCTCTATATTGCGGCGGGCCAGGAAAAGCTGGCAAGGCTGGACGCGACGGACATCCCCCGAAAGCAGGCAGAGATCGATGCCGCCGGGGAGGATGGTGGCGTGATGAAGGCCCAGGAAATGCGCGATCTGCGGTCCGCGCGCGACGATCTGGAACGTCGCGTTCATGATCTGAGATTGACCCGTCAGGTGACAATGCAGTCGCTGCCGTCCATCAGGCTTGTGCAGGAAAACGACAAATCCCTGGTGACGAAGATCAACTCCACCCTCGTCAACACAGTGCCGCTTTGGGAAACCCAACTTGCACAGGCGGTGACGATCCAGCGATCGCGGGAAGCGGCCGAAGCGGTGCACGATGCCAACGATCTGACCAATGAACTGCTGACCTCGAATGCCAGGAACCTGCGTGAAAGCAACCGGGTCATACGTCAGGAGATGGAACGCGGAGTTTTCGATATCGAATCTGTGAAGACCGCGAATGCCGAACTGATCGCCACCATCCAGGAATCGCTTCAGATCGCCGACGAGGGAAAGGCGAAACGCGCCGCCGCCGAGGAAGAGCTGCGCAAGATGGAGGCCGAACTCAGGGAGACGTTGTCCTCTGCGCGGGCCAAGGGCACCGGTTCTGGCGATGTCGCCTCGACGTCCCTGCCACGGTGACGGAATGACAGGTTGGCGGGTCAGGGTAATGGTGTGCGCCGCATGTGCGGCCCTGATGGCTTGCGACACTGTCCTGCCAATCGAGCCGGTGCCCCGCCCCGTGGCGCGTCCGGACCAGCCCGCCGTGACGGCCCTGCCCGAAGCGGTCAGTGATCCCGGCGACGAAAGCCGCTTGCTTGCGGCCTACTACCAGCGCGTTCAGTCCGGGCTTCTGGCACAGGGAATGCTGCGCCGGGACGGCGGCGGCGTCGATACGCCCTACGATGCCCGACAGCTTGCCGAGAATTTCGTCCGCATCGCGCTCTACGAGGAATACGCAAGCGTCGGTGGGGCTTTGGTTGCCCGCGCCACGCCCAGCCGACTGCGCCGCTGGGATCGCCCGATCCGAATGGAGGTCGAGTTCGGCGCGACGGTGCCCAAAGCCAATCGCATCCGTGACAACCTCGCCCTGGTCAAATTCGGAGAACGCCTTTCGGAATTGACCGGCGTGCCGATCAGCCAGGTCGGCAGCCGCGGCAACTATCATGTGTTCATCGTCAACGAACAGGAACGCCGCGCTCTTGAACCGCGCCTGCGATCGCTCGTACCGGATATCGATGAATCGACCCTGCGCACGGTCATAGACATGGACAGATCGTCCTATTGTCTGGTTTTCGCGATCGATGCAGGCGAAAAGGGGGCGTACAGCCAGGCCGTCGCCGTGATCCGCGCCGAACATCCCGACCTTTTGCGCCTGTCGTGCATCCACGAGGAAGTCGCCCAGGGCATGGGCCTGCCCAACGACAGCCCCGCCGCGCGTCCGTCGATCTTCAACGATGACGAGGAATTCGCGCTTCTGACCGATCAGGATGAATTGTTCCTGCGGATGCTGTATGATCCCAGACTGCGGCCCGGCATGACCCCGGACGAGGCTCGCCCGATTGCTGAAACCATTGCGGCAGAGCTGTTAGGCGGGGAAAGCTGATCCGATGACCCCGCGCCGTTTCGCCATTGGAACCCTGCATGTAACGCAACCCACAGGATAGCCCGCATTATGCCAATATTCGATTTTCTTGCCGGTCAGTTCATCGATGTCATCCACTGGACCGATGACACCCGCGACACGATGGTCTGGCGGTTCGAACGGCAGGGGCACGAAATCAAGTACGGCGCAAAGCTGACGGTGCGTGAGGGACAGGCGGCTGTTTTCGTGCACGAGGGTCAGCTTGCCGATGTGTTCACGCCCGGGCTCTACATGCTCGAGACGAACAACATGCCGATCATGACCAGCCTTCAGCATTGGGATCACGGGTTCCGCAGCCCGTTCAAATCCGAGATCTATTTCGTCAACACGACCCTGTTTCCGGATCTGAAATGGGGTACCAAGAACCCCATCATCCTGCGCGATCCCGAATTCGGGCCGACCCGCGTGCGGGCCTTCGGTACCTATACGGTAAAGGTCGGCGATCCCGCGAGGTTCATGTCGGAAATCGTCGGCACCGACGGCGAATTCACGATGAACGAGATCAGCGACCAGATCCGCAACATCATCGTCCAGGAGTTTTCCCGAACCCTTGCCAACTCCGGCATTC
>JBGTLJ010000499.1:0-8166 GCA_041744175.1 Oceaniglobus sp.
CAAGGCCGGCATCGCCGCCGTCGTCCATCAGACGGATCACGGCGCGGATCACCTCCAGACGCCCGCCGCGCTGCTGGGAAACGGCCGTGTCGCGTACCCGCTGCACCACCCTGTTCCTGAACGTCTCGTGCGCGATCACAACTGCCGAAAAAAGATTGCCAAGGGCCGAAAGCGGCAGAAATGCGTCGATCCCCTGTGCAAGGGCCCAGGCAAGCCGCCCGGGGCTTTCGGATCCGATCAGGCCGATGATCGGGACCGGCGCCTGACCGGCTGTCCAGGGCAGCTGTCCTTCATCGCCCGTGTCGATATCTAGGATGACCAGATCGACGCCGATCAGATCGTCCGCGACCAGATCGCCACGCCGGGGTCTTGACGACATGCCCAGGAGTTCGCAGCGTTCGGCGATACGGACCATGGGCCCGTCGGACCCGTGCAGGATGAGCGCGGTATTTCCTGCGAAGTTGTGCTGTGGCGCGCGGCTCACTGCACGATCCTCAGTCGCGGGCGGTGCGCGGCATCCGTTGGTCCCTGACCGGTCAGATAGGGGTCGGCGGGCACGGCGCGCGGTTCCCGCTGGATCACCCGAAACCGTCCATCCATGGCAATCGCCAGGGATGGCCTGAGGGCCGCGTGGCGCAGCACCGGGTCGATGCGGATCTCTCCCATTTCCGTGGCGACCGGTGCCCCCGATGCGCCCTGGAACACCGCCCGTGGATCGTCGCTTCCTGCCCGCAATGCCGCGGCGGCGAAAACCTCTACCGCCGCATGGGCGCCCGCAAGGAACGCCGACGCCCGACCGCCCGGTGCACGGGTCCGGGCCGCACGTTGCAGCGCGGGGCTCGAATCCTCCTCGAAAAAGCATCCCGCCGACAACAGCCCGTCCGCCGAAGTGCCGTAGGCATCCAGGTCGGCCTCGGTCTGGTTGAAGCTGACGACAAGGCGCCTTTCCTGCCCTACCTTGTCCTGGCTTGCGCTCAGATCCCCCAGGAAACTGATATTCGACGGTCCGATCAGGCTGTTGACCACGCACTCGGCCCCGGTCCCGCAGATTTCCGCCACCACATGGGCATGGGCACATGATCCCAGGGGGACGAACCGTTCGCCGACGATATCCACGCCCTGCGCCTGCAACCTCTCCCGTGCCAGCCTCAATGTCTCCCATCCCCAGACATAGTTCGATCCCACCAGATAGGCACGCTGCATCCCCTGCCGCGCGATCCAGTCGGTGGCCGGAACCACATGGTGGTTCGGCGACGCACCCATATAGACCACATGATCGTTGCACTCGAACCCCTCATAGGGGCACGGATACCAGAGCAGACCGCCCTTGCGTTCGAGCACCGGAATCATCTCCTTGCGGCTCCAGGAGGTTATGGCGCCAACGATATGACGCACCCCGCTGTCCAGCAGATCGGCGGTATCGCGCTCGTAGCGTGCGACATCGCCGACAGGGTCGCGGATGACCGGTTCGATGTCGGCGATCCCCCGCTCCCGCAGGGCGTCGATGGCCCCAAGCGCGCCCGCCAGCGCACTCTGCCCGAGCGCTTCGTAGCTTCCGCTGGTGGAAAAGATAAGTCCAAGCCGCAGCTTCATGCCATCCCCGAATGACAAAAGGCTCCGCTCCTTCGAACTGCGAAGGAATACGGAGCCCCATTGCCCAAGGTCGCCTGTCGCAACCGATGCCCCAAGGCTCCACCAGATTGCACCGCATGTCCAGAGTCGACTGACGATCCCACGCATTGGGCAATCCGGGCTGGTTTTTGACCCGTCCCGCTGTCGAAAGCCCGGAAATTGGGCGCGAACCGATCCTCATACGCAATGCGGGGCGGGTTGCCGGTTTGTGACCTGCGATGCCGCCCATGTCGATTGTCATCTGGGCAGGCAACGAGGCCGCTCTCTGGCTTTGGACGGCGCAGCACGGTTCGCGAATGGCGCAAGACTGCGCCCGGGCCGACTGACAGGCAAGACGCCCGTCTTGCGGGATCAGCGCGCCGTTTTCGTCCTGAAAACAAGACTGACCGCATGCCTTGGCGGGACGTAGCCCCAAAATGGTGAAAGCGAGAGTGGCGACATCTCGTTCGCAAACGCCGAACAGGCGTTATCGTCTCAACGCAAGAACTTTGGCAGCCGAAAGATTGGTGCCCGGGGGCGGAATTGAACCACCGACACGAGGATTTTCAATCCACTGCTCTACCCCTGAGCTACCCGGGCACGATGTGGTGGCTGAGCGTTTGCGCGCGTTGCCGCCTGAGGCAGTGATGTCTTAGACGCGGGGTGACAGGGTGTCCAGAGGGGGTGCGCCGAAAACGGCCGGTTTCAGACGTGCTGTCCGGCGTTTACCTCGATCTCGGTGCCGGTGACATAGCTCGACTGACCCGAGCAAAGGAAAAGGATGACATCGGCCACTTCGCCGGGCTGGCCAAGACGGCGCAGCGGCAGCTTTTCGACGATCTTGTCGGTGCCCGGCGACAGGATCGAGGTCTCGACCTCACCCGGGGCGATGGCGTTCACCCGCACTCCCAGCGGGCCGAAGTCATGGGCCATTTCGCGCGTCAGCGCGGCCAGCGCGGCCTTGGACGTGGCATAGGCGGCACCGGCGAACGGATGCACCCGTGCCCCGGCGATGGACGTGACGTTGACGATCGCCCCCCTGGCCAGCGCCAGTTCCCCGCAAAGCCCGCGCGCCAGCACCACAGGCGCAAAGAAATTCACGTGAAAAACCTTGCCCCATGTCCGCAGGTCCGTGTTCATGGTGTCAAGGCGCCCGCCATCCTCGGATTTCGGCGACACCCCGGCATTGTTGACCAGCGCGTCCAGCTTGCCCTCAAGCTTGCCGCGAATCTCGTCGATGGCGCGGATCGTGTCGTTGGGGTCGGCAAGATCGACCTGGATATGGTTTTCGGCACCGCCCGGCCACGGGCATCGCAGATCGAAGGGTTGGCGCGAACACGTCAGCACCCGCCAGCCCTCGGCCGAAAACCGCTTGACCGTGGCGTGACCGATCCCGCGGCTGGCGCCGGTCAGAACAAGGGTGCGTTGTCGGCTTGCGTCATCCACGGGGCATGTCCCTCCGGGCACAACCTCTTGAGAGGGGCCCGGTATCAGACTAACAGAGGCGGGTCGACGAGGAACAGCCATGAAAAAGCAGACTGTCATGAAAAGCGACTGGATCGCCACCGCACGCACCCTGAACGCGGCGCTGCCCTATCTTCAGCGCTATGACGGCGCCACTGTCGTCATAAAGCTGGGCGGCCATGCCATGGGCAGCGACGAGGGCATGGCAAGCTTTGCGCGCGACGTCGTGTTCATGCAGCAGACCGGGGTCAATCCTGTGATCGTCCACGGCGGCGGGCCGCAGATCAACGCAATGCTCGAACGGCTCCAGATCAAGAGCGATTTCGTGCGCGGCAAGAGGGTCACGGACAAGGCCACGGTGGAAGTGGTGGAGATGGTGCTGTCGGGTCTCATCAACAAGCGCATCGTCCAGGCGGTCAATGCTGCGGGGGGCGGCGTGGTCCGCGCGGTGGGCCTTTCGGGCAAGGACGCGAACCTGATGGTCTGCGAGCAGACCGATCCGGCGCTGGGCTTTGTCGGATCTCCAAAGGCGTTCAACCCCGGTTTCCTGCGATCGCTCCATGCATCCGAGATCATTCCCGTGATCGCGCCCATCGGCGCGGGCCGCAATGGCGAGACGTTCAACGTCAACGGGGATACCGCGGCGGGGGCCATTGCCGCATCGCTCAAGGCCGACCGGCTGCTGCTTCTGACGGATGTCGCCGGCGTCAAGAACAGTCAGGGCGATGTCGTCACCGAACTGACACCGACGCAGATCCGCGCCATGATCGACGATGCAACGATCTCGGGCGGGATGATTCCCAAGGTCGAGACGGCGCTCGATGCGATCGAATTCGGCGTGCGTGCGGTCGTGATCCTGGACGGGCGCGCCCCCAACGCCTGCCTTCTGGAGCTGTATACCGATCACGGCGCGGGCAGCCTGATCCGCGCACCACGCTGAGGTGTCCACACCACGGCGCGTCCGGCATTGCCCCCGCGTGTGGGTCATGGTCGCCGGTGAGCGGCCCGTTGGGCGGTGTCGTCTCTGGGCACCGCCATTGCGAACCCCGCAAGGGAGCTGGGCAGAGGGGGCCGGAGGCTGGCCGCCCTATGTCGCGGCTGTCCTCGGCCCGGTGAACCGTGCCAGCGCGAACAGCGCCAGCGCGCCGCCGATGCCCAGAAGGTCCGACACCAGACCGCCCTCGATCATGAACAGCGCCACCACGATCAGGGCGATCCGGATCGCCGGATTGGCGCGCCCGCCCGCCCACCAGCCCTGCACCCCGGCCGACAGCAGGAACACCCCGAACGTCGCAGTCGCGAAGGCGCGGATGATCTCGAACCACGTGCCGTCCATCAAAATGGCCGAGTTGTAAAAGAACATGAATGGCACGATGAACGCGGAGATCCCGATCTTGAACGACGCCACGGAGGTCGACATCGGGTTCGACCCGGAAATCCCGGCTGCCGCGTAGGACGCAAGCGCGACGGGCGGCGTGATCGCCGACACCACAGCAAAGTAGAAGACGAAGAAATGCGCCGTCAGCGTCGGGATGCCAAGCTGCACCAGACCCGGGGCGACCACGGATGCGGCAACGGCATAGGCGGCCGTCGTCGGCATTCCCATGCCCAGCAGGATCGAGATGCACATGGCGAAGAACAGCGCCAGCAACTGGTTGGCATCGGCGATGTTCAGCAACAGCGAGCTGAACCGCGCCCCGACCCCGGTCAGGGAGATCACGCCGACGATGATGCCGGCACAGGCGCAGACGGCGATGATCTGGATCGACATGATGCCTGCCAGTTCGAACGCCTTGGACACCGATCTGATCCCCATGCGGTAGGGCGTCAGCCACGATACCACGGCCGCTGAAAGCGTCGCCAGCGTGCCCGCCCGGATCACCGAATATCCCATGAACAGCGCCACGATCAGGATCACGATGGGCAGGAACAGGAACACCCGCTTGGCCATGTCGCGGAACTTGGGCAGCTCGTCCTCGCGCATCCCCCGCATCCCCAGCTTCGCGGCCTCGAAATCGACCATGAAATAGATCGACACAAAGTACAGCACGGCAGGGATGATCGCCGCGATGGCGATGTCGGTATAGGGGATGCCGGTGATCTCGGCCATGATGAAGGCGCCGGCCCCCATGATCGGCGGCATGATCTGCCCGCCGGTGGATGCCGCGGCCTCGACCGCGCCGGCGGTCTTGGCCTTGTAGCCGACCTTTTTCATCAGCGGGATGGTCAGCGATCCGGTGGCCACGACGTTGCCGGCACTGGTGCCGTTGATCATTCCCATCAGTCCGGACGCAAAGATCGCCACCTTGGCCGGACCGCCCCGCGAGCGTCCGGCGGCGGCAAACGCGAAGTTGACGAAATACTCGCCCACTTTCGATGCCTGAAGAAACGCTGCAAAGATGATGAACAGAATGATGTATGTGGACGACACGGCGGTGGTCGGGCCCAGGATGCCGGCATCGGTATAGACCTGGCTGAAGAACCGCTGCCAGGTGATGTTCGGCGCGTTCAGGAACCCGGGCAGCAAGTCACCCACGAAGACGTAGATCAGAAAGATCGCGGCGATCACCACAAGGGCCATGCCGGCGACCCGGCGCGTCATCTCCATGATCAGCGCGGTGCCCGCCACCGAGGCGATGCTCATCCCGATGGGAGCGAACGGCGTGCCGGTGGAATTGCGCATCAGGGTGCTGAAGATGGTGATCAGGTATATCGCCACGCCGACCGCGCAGATCGACAGCAGGATGTCGGCGGATGCGATGGTGCCGCGCACCCTTGGCCTTGCCCAGCCCAGCCCGATGCCCGCTGCCGTCGCGACGCACAGGGGAATCCCGAAATGCCAGATCTCCGACGCGCGGATCGCCGGGTCGATGCCGTTCCACATCACCCCGCCCGCAATGTCCATGGCGAACGTTATCGCGGTAAAGCACGCATAAAGCGCGGGAAGCATGAAGACATAGGCGGCAAGGTCCACCGGATGACGCCCCGGTGTCTCGTCGTCGGGAAACGCCCTTGCGGAATAGAGAATGAAGCCGAGGATCAGCGCACCCGCCACGTGCACGATGCGGAAATTCCACGTCTCCATGGGAAACACCGGCAGCAGCGGAATGTCGATCCCGGTCAGTCCGCGGATCGACCATCCGTTGAGAACGGCCATGTGAAAGATCGCATACAGCCCGGACAGCGCGGCGATGGCCAGATAGGTCCGGCCGGTGAAGATGCGCCGGTTGTTCTCGACCGGTTCGTCATCGACACTTTGGGTGTCGATCGTTTTGCCGGCCTGTGTCGTTGCAGCCTGTGTCGGGTCGGTCATCGCGCGCCTCCGTCTTGCCGTGCAGGCCTGTAAACGGCGCCGCATGGTGGCCTTGAGATGGCAAGGATCGAAACCATCGCGAACAGGGGCCGCGCGGCGATGCGCGGCCCCTGTTCCGTCAGCCGTCCTGACCGTGGATATTTTCGGCCGGGATGTCTGCGCCGGCGTTGTCGATGAACCACTGGGCGGCACCCGGATGCCACTTGATCGTGCCGCGGTTCTTGTCCCAGTTTTCCGGGATCGTCGTCTTGGCCGCGTTGTGGATATTCACCATGCGCTCGTTGTCGGACATGACGATATCGACGACGGCATTCACGAAGCTGTCGGGAAGATCGCAGTTTGCGATGGCGAAGTTCCACATCGACACGGATCGCGCGGGCGCCTCCAGGGTCGAATAGGTCTCGGCCGGGATCTCGAACGCGGCGACCGGGAAATTTTCCAGCAGCTTGGCCTGTTCCTCTTCGGTGAATTCGATGATGTTCACATCGGTCTGCACCTCCAGCTGGCTGACCGCGGGCACCGGAACGCCCGCGGCGAACGCGATCAGGTCAAGCAGTCCGTCCTGAAGCTGGCCGCCCAGATCGTCCCAAGCGCCATTGCGCCGTTCATAGTTGACGCCGAGATCGGTCATCATCTGCGGGAAATAGGTGTCCGAGGTGGAACCGGCGGGGCCGAAACCGATGCGCGCGCCATCTGGAATATCTGCTATCGAAGTGATGCCGGAGGACGAAAGCGCAGTGACCGAGAACGGAGTTTCGTACATCGGGAACATCGCGCATGCGTTGGTCATGGCAAGGCCGGGCGCGATCGGATTCTCGCCGCGGATCGCCTCGGCGGCGGGGCCCATGGTGGTCATGCCGAACTGCGCGTCGCCGGTGTGCACCAGCGCCATGTTCTGGCCCGGACCGCCGGTGACTTCGCCGCCGCCGGTGATGCCCAGTTCCTCTGCCACCAGATTTGCCCAGCCCGAGCCATAGGCGAAAAACGTGCCGCCCTGCGACGCGGTGGCGACGGTGAAGCTTTCGGGCCAGCCGGTGCGGTCCTGATCCTGGGCGATCGCGGACGATGCCGCGATCATCCCCGTGGCGACAAGTGCGATGGTTTTCATGAGATTTTCCTCCGGTTGCGATATGCGGCCCTTTGGCGGGCCGCTTTTGATATTGTGCCGTTACTTCTGCCCGCCCGGGGCCCCCGACACAAGCGCGAGATGCCCGCGCGGCGCCGCTTTTTTCCGCAATAACCGGTATTTCACGGCATTTTGCGCTGCTCCGGCGGGTTTTGGGGGCAAAGGAATGGGCGGCGCGGGCGCTTCGTGGGCCCGTTGCGCCCAATGTCGCTGACGCAGGGTCGATCCCGGCGATGCCCGCGGTATTGCCATGCTTGGCCCGGAATCATCCGCGATCGATCCTGCAAATCACCGCACCCGGGTGTCTCGCGCGCCGTGTCCGGCGGCGCGGTGCGGCACCCGCCGCTCTGATCTCGGGACGGTTTACTCTGGCGGGCCAGTCTGACTGGGCCAGGTTGCCGGACGCAACGATCGGTGGTCGCGGTTCGGGGCGCCGAAGCATCATCGGGGGGGCGGTTCCACGGGTTCGAGGGCCGCGCCGCTCAATGGTCAGGTTCGATCCCGAATGGCACACCCGCTCTCTCTGCCGCCCCACCGTGTTGCCATCGGTCGCGCCCTTGGCCGATGCCGCAAGCCCGATCGCCGGATTCGCGAGAGCCATCGTCGGCACATGACGCCGCCGGGCCGGGCATGGAGCCCCGGGTCGGTGATC
>JBGTLJ010000500.1:0-1586 GCA_041744175.1 Oceaniglobus sp.
CGCGTCCAGCGCGGGGTCGTCCGCCACCGTCATCGCAGGGTGCCGCGTGCGATGGCCGGGCGGGCGGGTGTCGCCGCAGGCGCAGTCGCACGACCGGAACACAAGGTGTAACACCTCATGTCTGCACCCGCGGATCCAGCAGCGCATAGAGGATGTCGACGATCATGTTGATCAGGATGAACCCCAGCGCCAGGATCAGGATCGCCCCCTGTGCCAGCGGGAAATCCGAACTCAGGATCGCCCCCACCGCCAGCCTCCCGACGCCGGGGTAGGAGAATATGCTCTCCGTGACCACCGCGCCACCCAGAAGGTACCCCGCCTGCAATCCGATCAGAGTCACCACCGGAATCAGTGCATTGCGCAGCCCGTGGCGCAAGATCACCCGGGTCTCGCCCAGCCCCTTGGCCCGCGCCGTGCGCACATGGTCCAGCTTCAGCACCTCCAGGACGGAACTTCGCGTCATCCGCGCCACCGGCCCGATGAAGATCGCCCCCAGCGACAGCGCGGGCAGCGCGATATGGCGCAGCCCCTCGACGCTCCAGAGCGG
Source organism: Oceaniglobus sp. (assembly GCA_041744175.1). Lineage (GTDB taxonomy): Bacteria > Pseudomonadota > Alphaproteobacteria > Rhodobacterales > Rhodobacteraceae > Oceaniglobus. Next base: position 548 of record JBGTLJ010000500.1, read on the forward strand.
CCCGCCGCGCCCGATGAACGGCAACAGCCGCCATTGCACCCCGACGAAGTGGATCATCATCAGGCAGATGAAGAAGATCGGCAATGACACCCCTGCCACCGATATCGCCATGATCGCCCGGTCAACCAGGCGCCCGCGAAACACCGCCGCCAGCGTCCCTAGCCCGATGCCGAGCGGGATCGACCAGACCAGACAGGCGAACATCAGCTCCGCCGTGGGCCCGACCGCCGCCAGAAGTTCGGAAATCACCGTCTTGTTGGAAATCAGCGACCGCCCCAGATCGCCCTGCAGCACCCGCCCGAGATAGCGTGCGAACTGCACCGGGACCGGGTCGTCCAGCCCCATTTCCGTACGGATCGCCGCCACCACATCCGGCGTCGCCGTCGGCCCGGCCATCACGATGGCCGGATCGCCGGGCACAAGGATCAGCAGCCCGAACCCCAGCATCAGCACCCCGAACAGCACCGGTATGGATATCAGCAGCCGGTTCAGGATCTGCGTGATCATGCAGCCCCCCGTTCGTATACCACACGCCCGCCCAGCACCGTCAGATCGCAGCGTGCTTTCAGGATATCCTCGGGTGCGCAGCCCAAAAGGTCGGTGTCGAACACCGCCACATCGCCAAGCTGCCCCATCACCAGCCGCCCCTTGATCCCCTCTTCATGGGCTGCGTATGCCGATTCGAAGGTATAGGCATGCAGCGCCTCTTCCATGCTCAGGCAGTGTTCCGTGCCGATCTGCGTGCCCTGTTCCGTCCTGCGCGTCACCATGGCATAGAGGTTGGCGAACGGGTCGATGTCCACCACCGGGCAGTCGGTGCTGGCGCTCGGGTGCAGCCCGGCCTCGATCCAGGTGCGCATGGGGTGCGATGCCTCGACCCGGTCGCGCTCCAGCAGGGTCAGGTAGAGATCGCCGAAATAATAGAGGAACGCGGGCTGCGGCGCCGGCAGGACATGGGCCGCCTTCATCCGCGCCATCTGGTCGGGGCGCAGCCCGCCGCAATGTTCGATCCGGTGGCGTCGGTCCGGGTCGGGCACCG
>JBGTLJ010000501.1:0-3930 GCA_041744175.1 Oceaniglobus sp.
TCGCCGCCGTCATCGGCCATGTCGGGCACCACGGTGAAATCCGCCGATCCCAGCGTGACGCGCGCGCCGTCGCGTTCCACCGCCACCACCAGCTCCGATCTGGATCCGTAGCCGTGGCTGATCTGGTGCGGCCCCACGGTCGCCAGGACGACGACGGGCGATGCCTGAAAGCTTTCGGTGGTCATCGCGTCTCTCCCAGGGCGTTGGACAGGGCCGGGCCGCGCGCGGGCGAAAACTCGCCCCGGGGCCACCATGTTTCGGTGCGGTACTCCTTGGCGCGCTTGCGCTCCTGACGGCGGAACAGGCGTTCGGCCTCGGGGTCCAGCATCAGCTGCAGCTGGTCGGCCACCATCCGGTCATAGGCCAGCCGCGTCGGCCACAGCGACGACGCGACCGGCGTGTTGTACCGGATGGCATTTGCCAGATCGCGCCCGAACAGCGTTTCCTTGCCCTCGATGGCGCGGGTCATGTTGGATGCGAACGGGCGGATCACATCGCCCGCCGCGCCTGCGACCGGCCCGGCCAGCGTTTCCGCCAGCCCACCCCCGGCGCGGCTGGTCTCGCTGGCAAAGAAATCGCCGAAAATGCCAAGGCCACCGGACTGGAAGATGGCAGCCATCAGAAACTTGCCGTCATCCATCGGGCGCGGATCGCGGCCCTTGGCCACTTCCTTCAGCTGCACCGCCAGCGCACCCATCACCAGCAGGCCGCTGCCCAGCTTGGCGGCATAGGCAGCCTTGTCCATCGGCGTGGGCAGGCTGTTGTACCGGCGGATCTGGCCCAGCATCAGGGACAGGGCGAAAGACTTGTACATGGTCGATGACCGCGCCAGCTCGCCCATGAACGTGCCGGGCAGGGTGTCGCCCTGCATGATCGCCTTGCCCTCGATCGATGCGGTGGGCATCGCCAGCTCAAGCTGTTCCTCGATCATCATCTGCATGCGCAGCGACAGACCGTCCGCCTCGGCCGGGGTCATCGATGTCTGGGTGTTGCGCCAGTGGATCGGCGACAGGAACGTGCTGCCGTTCGGGGCGGTGAACATCGCGCCCGGTTCGCGCAGGGCATCCCAGTCGGCGGGCGTGATGCCCCGTTCGGTGAACAGGCGGCGCAGCGGCGCGTCGATCTGGTCGAATGCGCGCCCGGCGTTGTCCGCCAGATGCCCGGCGAATTCCATCTGGAAACTGACCTTGTGCATGTCGGTCCAGAACGAAAGGCCACTGGCCCGCATGGTGAACCCCGACAGGCGGCGGGTCATTTCGGGCGCGAACTGTTCGCCGGTAAACCGCGCCGCCGTGGCGCCCATGTCGGCAAGGCTCTCGGCCACATAGCCCATGCGCGCCGCCGTCTCGCGGGTGGCCTGACTGGCCATCAGCTGGACGGATCGCGACAGCACGTTGGCGCCGTTCATGCCCACCATCGTCGCGGCCGTCTTGATCGTCGCAAGGTCCGTGGTCGATGACAGCAGCGCCGATCCCAGCTGGATCGATGTCAGGACCTGCCGGGTGCCGCCAAAGAACGATCCCCAGAACTGGTTGACCGCCACGTTGTTGGATCCGTCGACATGCGCCAGCATCGTCTTGGCCAGCGCGCCCTTGGTCTTCACACGCTCCGCCAGCTTTGCATCGCCGCTGGTTTCGGCCATCTTGGTCGCCCGCTGGATCGCGTATTCCAGCCCCATGCGCGGGTTCGGCCCCAGAACGCGCATCTGCGCCACGTCTTTGGCCAGCCCGTGCAACCCGCCAATCATCGCGCTGAACGGATCGGAACTGCCGAACGCCTTGTTGTATTCCATCCAGTCCCTGCCGCTGGTGAAATGCAGGATCCGGGGTTCGGCGCGCTGGTTGTAAAGCGCCTTGCCGCCCACCGCCATCGTCGGGGATTTCCGGTCCCAGCCACGGGTCACGATCCCGTCGTAGATGTCCTTCAGAAATTCGCGCTGCCGGGCCGGGGGCACCGGGCCGCCATCGGCGAACGGTTTGCCCGTGGTGCGGTCGATCATCCGGGTCCAGTCCAGCCGACCGGCAACCTCTGCCGACCAGGCACCGAACCCGGCCTTGCGGATCGCGTTCACGTCATGGGCATGGGGCAGACCGTAATCCGACAGCTTGCCGATGTCGCCGCCATGGGCGTTGAACATCCGGCGGTACTTGTCCTGTACGGTTTTGACCGCCTCGGCCAGCTCGCGCGCCATCGCGTCGCCGGTGTTGTCGCCGTGCAGCTCGGCGACGATGTTTTCGAACTGGGCGCGGTTGCGGGTGTTGCCCAGGATCGTCTGGCCGTGGCGCTTCAGCACCACATGCATCCCGGCGTTGATGTCCTTGACCATCGCCTTGTGCAGCGACGACACGCTTTCGCCGGTGAAACCGGATCCTTCGGAATGCTCGATCAGCTGGCGCAGGGCCAGTGCGGGATCTTTGGCCCCGCCGATCAGCGCATCGATGCGGCGCATCGCCTGCAACTGGTTGATGACGGCATGATAGCGCCGGGCGGCAGCAGCCGAGGTTGCCTCCTTCAGATCTGCCGCCGCCCGTGCCTCAGCCTGGTGGCGGGGCATGGAACCTTCATACCGGGCCACCAGCTGATCGAATTGGCCCGCCGCCTCTGCGGCGCGGACCTTGTCCAGCTCTCCTGCATCGACGGCGCGTTGCAGACAGTCGTGAATGTTGGCCATCAATTCGGCCCTCCCTTGATGGAACAGCCGTCGATGATGGTGTTTACGATGTCGTCCTGATCCAGATCGTCCAGCATGTCGGACACCGACCAGCTGGTGCCGTCCTCGAACTCGAACGCCAGATCCTGTTCTGCCCCCTCATTGGGGGCGGAGGTCAGGCCTTGGTTTGCCGGGCGCGCTTTTTCTGGGCCTGATAGTTCTCCATCGCGTCCTCGACGCTCCGGGCCTCCACCTCTTCCCATTCCTCCAGCGTCCAGGTCGACGAAGGCGCCTTCGTTTTCGACGATGACGCGGGGTTGGTCCTGGCCTGGGGTGTTGTCGATTTTTGCATAGCCATCAACCTTTCCGGATGTCTTGATTGTCTCGTAGGTGATCGGCGGGCCGTCAATGCCGCCCTGCATGATTTCCGGCGGAATGATCCGCCCGGTGCTCTGGAACCGGCCAAACATCCGACGCCAGGCTTCGTCAGGATCCGTGTCGATCAGAACAAGCTCGACGCGGTATCCATTTTTCCTGAGGGCGTCGATCTGTCTCTGGATCGACTTCGAACTGCCGCCCACCTTGGGAAGCACCAGATTGTCGCCCGCTTTCACCGCATCGGACAACACACCGGCAAGCAGCGCGGAGCTTTCTTCGTGAACCGCTGCCGCGCCGATCCCCCCGTCATATTCGGGAATGATCTTCTTGGCCTCGTCGGCGTCGATGATCGCTGCCCGAAGCTTTCGAGCCAGCGGATTTGCGATCGAGGACTTTCCAGCCGCTGGCGCGCCGATCAGGATCGACGCCTTGCGTTCCGAAAGTATGGGCTGGGGGTCAAGGCCGTCTTCGCGCCATGCGAGTGTTCGGCCCTCGTTCAACAGATAGTCTACCGCATCGTATCTGCCAAGTACGGAAACACCATTCGCCGAATATTCCCGGGAAAGCCAGAATTCCTCGGTGCCATAACCCGGAAGTCCGGTGGTCGCGGGGCGCGCCGCCATCTCGCGAACTGCGGACTGGGCCTCCTCGCTCTGCAGGATCGTGGCGACGTCTGCCTTTCTTGTCAGCATTTCCGAAAGGCTCTCGGCCGCCAGCGCATCGCCCTCGATCAGATCCGCCGACCGCGCGCCGTCTTCCGCCGCGCCCTTCGGCATCGGTGGGGGCGGGGGCGCCTCTGCTTCCACGGCGCGGCTGATGCCGGTTTCGGTCAGCTCGCCGAACGTGTCGCCGTCGATGCGCTTCAGCACGTCCAGGGGGCCGGGCGGATCCAGCAACCCGCC
>JBGTLJ010000502.1:0-2511 GCA_041744175.1 Oceaniglobus sp.
GACAGGCGCAGCGGGGCAAACTGCGCCAGAGGCGTGATCTGCACGTGATCCGCGCCCAGGGACGGCACGCCCAGCGCCTCGGCCAGCGGCGCGGGGGTATCCGACTCTGCCATGATGGTGGCAAGGCGGTTTGACAGGTGAAACACCCGCACGATTCCGTATTCGTCGACGGGAATGTTGATCGTCTCGCTCATGCCGTCACCGTCGGCTCGTCCGCCTGCGAAGCCCCGGTGCGGTTGCGGGCCAGCAGGTCCATCGCGGCCATCCGGACGGCGACGCCCATCTCAACCTGTTCCTGTATCACGCTGCGATTGATGTCGTCGGCCAGCGTGCCGTCGATCTCGACCCCGCGGTTCATCGGCCCCGGGTGCATCACGATGGCATCGTCCTTGGCGCGGGCCAGCTTTTCGGCATCCAGACCGTAGCGGTGGTAATATTCGCGTTCCGACGGGATGAAACCGCCGTCCATGCGTTCCTTCTGAAGCCGCAGCATCATCACCACGTCCGCACCCTCCAGCCCCGCTGCCATGTCGTCGAACACCTCGACCCCCCAGTCGGCGATGCCCGCGGGCATCAGCGTGGGCGGACCGATGACGCGGATCCGGCTTTCCATCTTGCCGAGCAGCAGGATGTTGGACCGCGCGACACGGGAATGGGCGATGTCGCCGCAGATCGCCACGGTCAGGCGGTGCAGCCGCCCCTTGGCACGCCGGATCGTCAGCGCGTCCAGCAGCGCCTGGGTCGGATGTTCGTGTCGCCCGTCACCGGCGTTGATCACCGCGCAGTTGACCTTTTCGGCCAGCAGGTTCACCGCCCCCGATTGCGGATGGCGCACCACCAGAAGATCGGGGTGCATGGCGTTCAGGGTCATGGCGGTGTCGATCAGGGTCTCGCCCTTCTTGATGCTCGATGCCTGCATCGACATGTTCATCACGTCGGCCCCCAGCCGCTTGCCCGCCAGCTCGAAGCTCGCCTGGGTGCGGGTGGAGTTCTCGAAGAACATGTTGATCTGGGTCAGACCCGACAGGGTGTCGCGGTGTTTGTGCGGGGCGCGGTTCAACGCCACGTACTGATCGGCCAGATCGAGGATTTCGGCGATCTCGACAGGATGCAGAGGCTCTATGCCAAGCAGGTGGCGGTGGCGGAAGGTCATGCGCGCACCTCCTGTCATCGGCGCCGGAATTGCGGTTTGGTTAGCCGGTTTTGCCGTTGGCGGTCAAGCCGGGGGCGGTCGCGGCACCCGGATCCGCCGGGTTCAGCATCGTCACCTCGCGCTGCGGGAACGGGATCGAGATGTCGTTGGCCTGGAACGCATCCCATAGCGCCAGATAGACGTTGCCGCGGATGTTGGTCAGCCCGCCGGTCGGATCGGTGATCCAGAACCGCAGGATGTAGTCCACCGAACTGTCGCCGAACCCGGTGATGTGGCAGACCGGCGCACGTTCCTTCAGAACCCGGGGCACGCTGGCCGCGGCTTCGATGGCGATGGCGCGCACCTTGTGCGGGTCGTCGCCATAAGCGGTGCCGAAATGGATGTCGAGCCGGACGAAATGGTTGGAATGCGACCAGTTCACCACCTGCCCGGTGATCAGATCCTCGTTCGGGATCAGGTATTCCTTGCCGTCGCGGGTGGTGATCGACGCGTATCGCGCCCCGAGCGCGTTGATCCACCCGAACGTCTCGCCGAGGGAAATCACGTCGCCCGGCTTGATCGACTTGTCCAGCAGGATGATGATGCCCGACACGAGGTTGCTCACCACCTTCTGCAATCCGAACCCGAGCCCGACGCCGATCGCCCCCGACAGCACCGCAAGGCCCGTCAGGTCCACCCCAACCGTCTTGAGCCCCAGAAAGAACGCCGCCCCGTAGAGCAGCATCTGCATCGCCTTGACCGCCAGCACCTGCATCGACGGGCTGATGTTCTCGTTGCTTCGTATCTGCGCAGCACTGGTGGTGGTGACGATGCGCGCGATGGTGAACAGGATGCCGATCACCACCAGCGCGTTGATCAGCGTCAGCAGCGACAGCCGGAAACTGCCGATCTCAAGGGCGAGCCCGTCGAGAAACTGCGACACCGCATCGACCAGCCCAAGATAATAGAGCGTGACATAGATCCAGAGCCCCCAGCGCACGACCGTGCGCAGTGCAGGATTGCGCACCAGCCGGGTGGCAAACACCACAAGCAGCCAGGCGGTCGCAATGCTGGCCACCAGAGACAGCAGGAAATAGCGCGACGGAAACACGTGGATCGCCTGCATCGTCCAGGTTGCGACCCAGATCAGCGCGACGAAATAGATCAGCGGCAACCGCCTGTTGACTACCAAGAGCCAGCGCAGCCGCCACTTCGGCCAGCCCTCCAGGGTGCGCATCCAGCTGCGCATCCGCTCGGCTGTCAAGCGGCCCAGCACCCAGGCCAGCAGCACGCAGCCGACGATCACCGCGATCTGCACCAGCCGCGAGGGCAGCAGCATGTTGGCCGCCCGCGCCACAAGCTGCAACCAGAGTGCGTCG
>JBGTLJ010000503.1:0-2385 GCA_041744175.1 Oceaniglobus sp.
GACCGCGACCTCGCCAAGCCAGTGATCCCGCGCCGCCATGTAACCGGCCATGTGCGCGCGGTCCGTGACATAGGCGTTCAGTCTCATCACATGGCGCCGCGACGCCCCCGCCTCGGCAAGGATCGCGTCCAGATTGGCGAAGCAAAGCCGCGCCTGCGCCTCAGCCCCGTCCGGCACGCCGCCATCCGGGGCCAGGCCTAGCTGACCCGATAACGCGACCAGACGCGCACCGGCCGGTGCCGCCACCCCGTGAGAATAGCGGGCAAGGGGCGGGGCGATGCCCGGGGGTGAAAGGCTGTGCATGGCGATTCTCCTGTGCTCTGGCATGGACCCACATCGGCGCAGAAGGCAACGCCGGACACGTCAAAGCTCAGCCAATGCCTGTCGCGGATGCTCAAATATTTATCGTCCCCGACAATTTCGCCTGTTGCATCGGCAACGGCTGGGGCACACTGGACACGAGGTGCCGTGGCGCTTTTGCTTTGCCGGAACCCGCGAAAAGATGCATCGAAATTAATCGGAGATAGACCATGTTCCATGTCGCCAAGACGACACTCGCGATCGCCATTGTTGCCGGCACCGGAGCCAGCGCGCAAAACGCAAAGGTCGCCTTCGGCACAAACTGGCTGGCGCAGGCCGAACATGGCGGGTTCTACCAGTCCGTTGCCGACGGGACCTACGCCGCCTGCGGTCTGGACGTCGAAATCGTGCCCGGCGGTCCGCAGGTCAACAACCGCGCGCTGATGCTGGCCGGGCGGATCGACTATCACATGGGCGGCGATCTGTTGCAGGCGTTCAACGCCGCGAAAGAGGACATTCCCGTGGTCGCCGTCGCCGCCGCGTTCCAGAAGCATCCCCAGGTGATCATCACCCATCCCGGCAAGGCGAACAGCTTCGAGGATCTGAAGACCCTCGATCCGATCTTCATCGGCGACAACGGATTTGCCAGCTTTTACCAGTGGATGATTTCTGCCTACGGCTTTACCGTCGAGCAGCGTCAGCCTTACACGTTCAACCCGGCGCCCTTCGTCGCCAACGACAACAGCGGCATGCAGGGTTATTTGTCGTCCGAACCCTATGCCGTCGAGAAAGAGGCGGGCATCAAGCCGGATATCTTCCTGATCGCCGATGCGGGCTATTCGTCCTATGCCACCACGATCGAAACGATGCAGGCCACAATCGACGAAAAGCCCGAACAGGTGAAATGCTTCGTCGATGGTTCGATCAAGGGATGGTACAACTACATGTACGGCGACAACGCTGCCGCCAACGACATGATAAAGGCCGACAATCCGGACATGAGCGACGACAAGATCGCCTTTGCCATCGACAAGATGACCAGCGAGGGGATCGTCGATTCCGGCGATTCCCTGGAAATGGGCATCGGCGCGATGACCGATGAAAATGTCGCCGATTTCTATGAAAAAATGGTGGCGGCCGGGGTGATCGAGGATGGTCTGGACCTGTCGAAGGCCTACACCACCCAGTTCGTCAACCAGGGCGTCGGCATGGATCTGAAGCCCGCCAACTAGGCTGCGAAAGCGACCGGACCTGTGATTTCCGCCCCTCAACTGGGACAGCGACCGCCGCTGATGCGCATGGATGCCGTGAACAAGACGTTCCGCGGCAATATTGTCGCGCTCGACGGGATGACGCTGGACGTGCGGGGGGGCGATTTCATCTCGCTGCTGGGTCCGTCCGGCTGCGGCAAATCCACCGCACTGCGCCTGATCGCCGGCCTGATGCAGCCGACCAGCGGGCGCATCGCCTGGCAGGCCGAACAGCAACCGGGCGATCTGGGGGTGGTGTTCCAGGAACCGACCCTGATGCCCTGGGCCACCGTGGCGCAGAATGTCTGGCTGCCGTTCCGCCTGCGCGGCAGGTCCTACAATGACGTCAAGGACGAGGTGCTTGGCGTGCTCAAACTCGTCGGACTTGAAAAGTTCCTGACCGCCTATCCCCGGGAACTGTCGGGCGGCATGAAGATGCGGGTGTCCATCGCCCGCGCCATGGTGACGCGGCCGAAACTGATCCTGATGGACGAACCCTTTGCTGCACTGGACGAAATCACCCGCTTCAAGCTGAACGACGACCTGCTGGATCTGAAGGCACGCATCGGCTGCACGGTGATCTTCGTCACCCATTCGGTGTTCGAATCGGTGTTCCTGTCGGACCGCATCGTGGTGATGGCCGCCCGCCCCGGTCGCGTGCAGGCGGAACTGACCGTCGATACCCCGTATCCCCGGGCCGAGGAATTCCGCACGTCGCCCGAATACGCCGCCCGGTGCCGCGCCACGTCCGACGCGCTGCACGACGCCATGGGGATCGCCGCTTGACCGTCGCCGAACATGGCCCCGCCGGCGCCTCCGCCCCGCTGGATGCGGA
>JBGTLJ010000504.1:0-3752 GCA_041744175.1 Oceaniglobus sp.
ACGCTTAATTGCGCTGCAGGAAGGCGCTGCCGGGGCCGAAGCGCTCTTCGAGATCGACGTAGACAACAGTACGGAGCGGGCGCTCCGCCTCACCGCCATACCTGCTCCTGTGATCGATGGTGTCTTGGCAAGTCCGGACGAGGGTGACGTCGTCGTCACGTTCGTCTGCTGGGAAGATCAGGATGGCAATCAGCTGACGACATTGCCTGAGCTGCTCGCAACGCCGGGCGAGAGCGGCAGCTATCGTGCGCGGATCATCGTGCCTGATGTTGCCGCGGCCGGAGTGCGAGTGGCGGCAGCTGAGCAGGCATCGTCATGACGGCCATTGCCTATCCCTTCCTTCGTCCCAGGCCGGACCGGATCAGTGCCGGGCCCTGGCTCGTCACGCGTGATGGCGAACCCTGCGTCTTCGCGGACGGTCACCTCGATCACTTCGACTACTCGACCAACCTCGAAGCAGTTCGTCATTTCAAGGTCGATGTGGAAGGGGTAGCCGCTGACACCGGGCTCAATGCCGACGAACTCAAGCTCCTCTGCGTCGTCACTTTCGGCACCGGCGGCCGCCGCCTTCAGCGCGCGAGGAAAATTGTTGGCCGGGAAGTTATTCAGGTCGGCCGCGAGGCTGTTGTACTGGCGCTTGCCATAGATGGTCGCAAGGTCTCAGAGCTTTTCGTGCTCACGACCGAGATAGTCCTTCTTTCGTCGGGTACGGTTCGTCGCCGGGTCTCGCCAGTCACGACAGGTGCAAGACTCTGGCGAGACGAATTCCGCGCCGCGGTGGAACCGCTCGGTGCGCGCTTTCCGATGGAAGCCGTGAGCTTTGCGACTGTGTTCCCAACCGGCCATAGCGATGCACTCTGGTACCTCGACTGGTCCCCGCAGAACCTCCATCACGACTTCGCGACATCGGTCCGCCTGCTGATCAACCTGGACAGGCCGGCCTTTGTCGAAGCCGTGCAGCACGCGGACGAGGTCACGCTGAGGATGCTCATGTGCTCAGTAGCCACCCAGATGGTCAGGTCGGCCATCGCTCTCGATCATTTTCCGCTGGACCAAGCGGAGGTCAGCCCTTTCTCGGTGTCATCGGTGATCGAGGCATGGGTAGAACAGGCGTTCCCCGGACAGTCGGCGGAGGCTGTGCGGACGCTGGCAAAGCATGACCCGGCACGCTTCGAGCTCGCGATCGGAAGCCTCTTTGCAGGAGAGCTCCGCAATGAGTGAGTTCCGCCTCATGCCCCGCCTCGACAGTCACGGCGTTCGGCGACTGATTGGCCTGCCAGACTTGCTGCGAACAGGTTCCATCAGCGAACGGATGGAGGCGGCCGGCAGTTCGGTCTCATACGCGTCCAGTGGCGGATCGCGAGCCGCCGCGGCCGATCTGACAGCACTCCAAGAGCAAATTGTTGCCCTTGCCAGAAGTCACGGATTTCCGAACGAGAGTCGAGCCGCGGGGAGGGCGTCATTCGATGCCGATTGCGCGCAGTCGCTGGTGGAGGCTTCCATCATCAGCGGCGGTGAGGCGCTAAGGGATGATGTCTGGGCATTCGTCGCATGCTGTATCGCCCTGGAAGTCGTGCTCTGGCGCTTCGAGGACGGGCACGCTGATCGCTTCCATGGTGGCCTGCGAAACACGTTCCAGCGGCTCTGGCTCCGAGCACGTGCACTGGATCGGGGCGCAAGTGCGCAGCAGCGCTGGCAACTCGTCGAGGCGCTGTCGGAGGATGCTGCGGTTCAGATTGTCGAAAGGCCGTCGATCGGAGCCGACCCCGTGCTCGCTCGCGCAATCGCGGAAGCCTGGCTTGCGACTGCGGCCCGGATTGGTCCGAGCCGAATGGAGGATGTGACCCGTCGGGCGGTGCGAAGAATCAGGATCGACAACGAGATCACGTGCCTAGGCTCGTTGGGCGAGCCAGAGCTTGCCAGTCGGCTGCAAGGCTATTTCGATGAGGCTGCGTCCTGACCTTCATGGCAACAAGACTGCCTACACGGCTTTGCGAGGTCTCAATTCTGTGGGCAGCGCTGGCCTTGTCCCTCTGAGGTGGACGAGGCCTAGATGGGCATACCTCCTCCTGCTGAGGGGCGGCGACCGGAAAGCCCCTATGAAGGGATGGCATTTCAGTACCCAATCCTTGGATAAGGTTGGACCGCAGAGCCACCCGCTCCGCCGACTATCCCAAGGATTGCCGCAGGTTCTGCGCGACGGCGTCGGCCGCCATCCGCACTGGTTCTGCCGCGAGATGGGCGTAGCGCGCTGTGGTCTGGACCTGCGTGTGGCCGAGGAGCTTGCCGATCATGGGCAGTCCCTGGCCAGACGCGACGGCCGTCGATGCAAAAGTGTGGCGCAGGTCGTGGATCCGGACATCTTTTACCCCGGCACGGGCGCGGACGCGCTGCCAGAACGGCTGCAGGTCGCTGAGCGGCTTGCCGGGCAGGGTGCCGGTGATGACCCAAGGATTGGTGCCGTCGGGACGTAGGCCCCACATTTCGGACAGGCTGAACATCTTCGACACCACTTCGAGGCAGCGGTTGGCCTGATAGGGGATATGACGCAGGTCGTGGTGGAACTTCGCTATGTCAGCCCGCGTGACCCCCGTGACCGTCAGTTGCCCCAGTGCAGGCAGTATGAAGCGCTGCAGGTTCCGGCGATATTCCTTCCCTGTGCTGGCCTTCACGCGGATGGCGATGTGCTCCTTGTCGAACCGCTCCGCCAATTCCTTGATCGTGATGGCCTTACGCCCGGCGTCGCGTTCGGCGGCAGGATCCTTCCCATTGCGAGCAGCAGCGACGATGGTGATGGCGCGGATGCGCGCCTGCTCGCAGGTCAGAACTGTGTTTGGCCCGAGGCTGATCCGCCGGGACCGGCGTCCGGCGCGGTATTGCACCACATAGCCCTTGCGGCCACTCGGGAGCACGCGAAGGCCGAAGCCGGGAATGTCGCTGTCCCAGACAAAGTATTCGGTGGGCTGGATGTCTGCGGCGTCGACGATGCGCTTGGTAAGCTTGGGCATGGGAAATCGGCTATTCAGGTTGGCTGGCTTCTAATGTGCCAAAGGCGTCCGTCTAGTCAACGAACACATTGATATTGCGTATAAAAAGGAAAATCCGCGCAAATCTGCGCCAAGGCTGCATCGCGCTTTTGAGCGCAAACGCTGGTCCCCGCGAATCAGAACGCAGGTTCCGATCTTTCGGTCGCGCTGCTAAGGTCTGCGAAAAAGCAGCGGAATCCACATGGCGTCGAAATCCACCCTCAGTGCAAAGAACCTGGAGGCGCTGGGCGCCGAACGACTGGCGCAACTGCTGATCGAGATCAGCACCGGGAGTGCCGCGTCCAAGCGCAAGCTGCGGCTGGCTTTGGCGGGTGCGCAGAGTCCCCAGGAGGCCGCGCGCGAGATCACCAAACGGCTGACCAGCATGGCGCGCGCCAAAAGCTTCATCAACTGGAAGAACCGCAAGACACTGGTCGACGATCTCGAAACGCCGCGCCGCGCCATCGTCGAGCAGATCGCTCGTGCCGATTCTGACGAGGCGCTCGCGCTGATGTGGCGGTTCATGGGGCTGGCGACGCCGGTGTTCGAACGCTGCGACGACAGCAGCGGAAACGTCATCGGCATCTTCTGCGCATTTCGCGGAAGATGGGCGGCCATTTCACGTGATCATGGGCACGCGTTTCACGCCATCATGGGCAGCCATTTCACTGTCGTGGGCAAGCTGGCCGACGCGAACATGGAGTCAGTCCTGACCGGCGTGGTCAA
>JBGTLJ010000505.1:0-6340 GCA_041744175.1 Oceaniglobus sp.
CGGCGGCGCTTACGAAACGCTGGAGGGGCCGGACAGGCCGCGCAACGTGGTGGCCCGGTTCGCCAGCGTCGCGGCGGCGCGCGACTGCTATAATTCCGACGGATATCAGGAGGCGCTGTCGTTCGCGCGCGGTGCCGCCGAACGCGAGCTTTCCATCGTCGAAGAGATCGCAGACTGACGCAGGAACACTGTCCGGCTAGGTTTTCAGTTGCGTTCGGGGTGTGACGTAAAGGCGATGTCGGCGCGGGAGTGTTTCGGGCGGTGCGCGGTGCACGCGCAATCCCCTCCTTTGTCGCAACCCGGACAAAGGACAATGCGCCGACGGGCGACTGTCACATCGGTTTCGTCAAATTCTGCTACCCCGGTGTCGGCTTTGCAAAGGCAGGACGGGGCGGGAAACAGCCGATGCGCGGTCCGTCCCGGGCGTCCGGGGATAAATTGATACCTGATTGATACAGTCTATTGACGCAATCCCCATTGCTGCGCACAATCGCAGCAATGCTGGACACACAGTAGCAAAATCCGGGAGGATCCATGTTTCATACACCCATGTTCCACACATCCACGCACGCACCACGCTTGTTTGCCCTGGTGGCGGTGTCGGCTGTTGCGCTGGCCGTCGGGCCTGCCGCCCGGGCCGCCGATCTGGATCTGATGCTGAACGCCAACGGCAACCAGGACAAGGTGATGGCCGACCTCATCGAGCGCTACAAGGAGGTGGCGCCCGATGTGAACATCACCCTGAACGTCGTCGGCTACGACGTTATCCGCGAACAGTTGCCCGTGCAGCTTGAGGCCGGGTCGGGCCCCGATGTGGCGCTGGTCACGAACCTCGGCGGGCTCAACGCCTATTACATCGAGCTTTCGCCCTATGTCGACGTCGCCGCATGGCAGGATGCCTATGGCGCCGTCCTGCCCTGGTACCGCGCGGACAAGCCCGACGGCATCTATGGCTGGCAGTCGGAACTGACCGTCACCGGCCCCTATGTGAACCTGACGATGTTCGATGAGGCGGGGGTCGAGATTCCGCCCCCCGGTGCCACATGGGACGAGTGGGCCGACGCGACGCAGGCGGTGATGGACGAGACCGGCGCCTATGCCGGGATGATCATGGACCGGTCTGGCCACCGCATGGCCGGCCCCGCGATGTCATACGGTGCCGCCTATTTCGACGCGGAAGGCAAGCTGATGGTCGATCAGGGCTTTCGCGATTTCGGCGAAAAGATGGTGGCGTGGCACGCTTCCGGCCTGATGCCGCCCGACATCTGGCCCGCCGTGTCGGGCAGCAAATACGCCAACGGCAACGAGATGTTCTTCAGTCAGGACGTGCCGTTCTACATGTCGGGATCGTGGAACATCGGCAACGTGCAGGACAATGTCGGCGATACGTTCGACTGGGCCGTCGTGCCTGTGCCCTGCGGGCCCGCTGGCTGCGGCGTGATGCCAGGCGGATCGGGGTTCGTGGCCTTCAACCACAGCGAATACCCCGAAGAGGCGGCGAGGTTCGTCGCATGGCTGGGCGAAACCGAGCAGGCACGCGACTTTTACACCCGCACGTTTTCCATTCCGGCGCACGCGGGTTTGCAGAAGGAACGGCTCGACTATGTCGGCGCGGGTGCATCCGAAGCGGTGTCCGAAGGACTGAACGCCTTTGCGGCCATGGCCGTCGCCGCGTCCGAGCAGACGCCGCAGGCCTACGACCTTCAGGGCGATCCGGACAACTTCGTCATCTTCAACGCCACCGCGCAATATCTGGGCGCTGTGATGAACGGCGAGCTGTCGCTGGACGAGGCGATGACGAAGATCGACGAAGAGCTGTCGGCGAACGCGAACTGATCGCCGCCGTGCGGGGCCGCCCCCTGGCCCCGCCGCACCCCCGATACCCCCGGATCGAGGACCGCGTTCCATGAGCATCGCCGGCATCGCGAGCCTGATCCTCGGCATTCTGTGGATCGGCTGCGGCACGGTCTGGCTTCTGCGTCGGCGCCGCTATCGGCTGGCGCAGATCCCGAATTTCGCGATGGATCTGATCGGATTCCCGGTGGAACTGTCGCAAAGCCTGTTCGGGCGATCCGGCGTACCCTATGCGCTGTTGCTGCCCAACATGCTGATCTTCGGGTTCTTCACCTTTGCGCCGATGATCCTGAACTTCTACGTCAGTTTCACGGGCGGATCGTCTATCAACCTGTTCAGCCGACCCTGGATCGGCGGCGCGAACTACGGCGCGATCTTCGACTGTCAGAGCTATTTCGACCCCCGCACGTGCAGCAACGAGGGGTTCTCTTTCTGGCGCGGGATGGGCAACACGCTGATCTTCGTCGCGGTGCAGGTGCCGATTCTGTGTGCCGCCGCGCTGGCCACCGCGCTGGTGGTGAACAAGAACATCGTCGGGCGCGGGTTCTGGCGGGCGATGTTCTTTTATCCCGTGATGCTGTCGCCCGTGGTGATCGCCAATATCTGGAACTGGGTGCTGCACCGCAAGGGTGTGCTGAACGAGGCGCTGGGGGGTGCGTCGGACGGGATCACCGCGCTGGCGGGGATGACCGGGTTCGACATCGTCGTGACGATGCTGTTCGGGATCGCCCTGATGCTCGCCTGCGAACGGGCGATCCGCGCCGACAGCGATCCGTCGCTGCCCTGGACGGTCGTTTTCGCGGTGTTGTTCCTGGCCGTGTTCACCTGGGCCAATCCGCTGGCGATGGTCGGGCTGGACGGGCTGTCGTCGCTCTGGCTTGGCCTCGCGCTGGTGGGCGGGCTCTTGTGGTGCGTGTCGGCGGCGCGGCCCTGGGCGCGGCTTGCGATCATGGGAATCGCGGTGCTGTCGATCCTGCTGTTGCTGTCGATCCAGTTCGACGCGGTGTTCGATTTCGGGCGGTTCAGGCCGGTCAACTGGCTGATCACGCCCAACACCGGCTGGCCGTTCTTCTGGCTGGTCTTCGTGTTCTGCTGGAGCCATATGGGGTTTTACATGCTGATCCTGCTGGCGGGTCTGCAGGCGATCCCGGCTGATCTCTACGAGGCGGCCAAGATGGACGCCACCCGACCGGCGCGGGCGTTCTGGCGCATCACCCTGCCGCTGGTCATGCCGACGCTGACGGTGGTGATCGTGCTGAGCCTGATCCGCAGTTTCCAGATCTTCGACGAGGTGTGGTTGCTGACCGGCGGCGGGCCGGGGCGCGAGACGTTCATGATCGTGCAGCACATCTACGAGACCGCGTTCACCGGCGACCGGCCCGCATACGGCGAGGCGGCGGCGGGGTCGGTTCTGATGGCCATCGTGATCGCTGTGTTCACGTTCTTTCAGCTGTTCATCACCCGCCGCCAGTCGGATCTCTAGGCCATGGGCATCGCCACATTCCTGACCCGCACCAAAGGGTCGCAGGACCGGGCGGAGCGCGTGGGCGCCGCCGACATGTTGGCCTATGGCTATCTTGCGCTGGGGGTTGTGATCATCCTCGTGCCGGTGCTGTGGACGCTGTTCAGTTCGCTCAAGCCCGAACGCGCGGTGGACAGTTTCGACACCCGGCTGCTGCCCATGGCCCAGATCGAGGCGCAGGTGGACGGTGTGGGGCTGAAGGAAACCTGGATCCATACCGACGAGGCCGGGGATACCCGGACGGTGTTCAAGGCCGGACCGACCCGGCGCGAGACCGACGTGGCGACGCTGGAGGATCCGACCGAGGTGTTCACCGTACCGCGCACCCAGCTGGCCCCGAACGAGGAAGTACGGATTGCGACGGAAAACTACCTCGATCCGATCCTGAAGCGCAACGGACAGGACAAGTTCACCTTCCTGACCTACCTGTTCAACAGCGTGTTCGTGACGGTCATGGCGACGCTGATCACTTTGCTGATCAACGCCATGGCGGCGTTCGCGCTGTCCAAATACCGGTTTCGCGGACGGCTGACATTCACCATCCTGATCGTCGCCACGCTGCTGATCCCGTCCTCGATCATCCTTGTGTCGCTGTTTTTCGTCGTCTGGTCGTTCGGCATCTTCGGGTCGCTCTGGGGCGTCATCATCCCCGCCGCCGCCACGCCCACGGGCGTGTTCCTGCTGCGCCAGTACATGCTGACCATCCCGGACGAGTTGCTGGAGGCCGCGCGCATGGATGCGGCCAGCGAATGGCGGATCTTCTGGCGCATCGTGCTGCCGCTGTCGTTGCCCGCCCTGTCGGTGCTGGCGATCCTGTCGGTGATCTGGCGGTGGAACGATTTCCTGTGGCCGCTGATCGTGCTGATTTCCGATCCGTCCGCCCACACGCTGCAAATCGGGCTGACGACGTTCAGCGGCGAATTCGACAGCGATTTCCATTACATCCTTGCGATGACGGTGGTGTCGCTGATCCCCATCACGCTGGTCTTCGTTTGGCTGCAACGCTTCATCACGACCGGTATCGCAACCACGGGGCTGAAATGATCCACGCTCTGGAACTGAGGGACATCAGAAAATCCTGGGGCCCGGTGCAGGTGATCCACGGCATCGACCTTGCCGTTGAGGAAGGGGAATTCGTGGTGTTCGTCGGTCCGTCGGGTTGCGGCAAATCCACCTTGCTTCGGCTGATTGCCGGGCTGGACGATCCGACAAGCGGCGATATCCTGTTGCAGGACCGGCGGGTCAACACCGTGCCCGCGTCCGAGCGGGGCCTGTCCATGGTGTTCCAGTCCTACGCGCTTTATCCGCACATGAGCGTGCGTGCGAACCTGTCCTTCGGCCTAGAAAACCTGCGCATGGACAAGGCCGAGATCGACCGCAGGGTCGAGGATGCGGCGCGGCTTTTGCAGATCGAACCGCTTCTGGCGCGGCGTCCCGGTCAGCTTTCGGGCGGGCAGCGCCAGCGGGTCGCCATCGGGCGCGCCATCGTGCGCGAGCCGCAGATCTTCCTGTTCGACGAGCCGCTGTCCAACCTCGATGCCGAGCTGCGCCTGCAGATGCGGGTCGAGATCGCAGCGCTACACGGCCAGCTTGGCAACACGATGATCTATGTCACCCATGATCAGGTCGAGGCGATGACCATGGCCGACCGTATCGTGGTGCTGCGCGCGGGCCGGATCGAACAGGTGGGCAAGCCGCTGGAATTGTACAACCGCCCCTGCAACAGGTTCGTGGCGGGGTTTCTGGGAGCGCCGCAGATGAATTTTCTGGCCGGTGCCATCGCGCCGGACGGAACGCTGGCGATGGAATGCGGGCTGAGAATGCCCGTGCGGCTGGGCGAGGATCTGGACCGCGTGACGCCCTGCACCCTGGGGCTGCGCCCCGAAACCATCGGCGTTTCGCTGGAAGGCACCGGCGACATGGTGGTGAAGGTACAGAATTTCGAGCAGCTTGGGTCCGTGACCTATATTTACACTGTGTTCCCGAACGGCGAGACGCTGACCGTGCAACTGGCCCAGCAGATCCCGCTGCACCGCGGGCAGGACATCGGCGTGACCTTCGATCCGGCGCGGTTCCACATCTTCGCGGGCGAGGGCGAGCGGGCGCTGGATCTGATCGGGCGGGCCGCGGCATGAAGGTGGCGCTGATCGGGTTGGGGATGGTGTCGGGCATCTATGTCGATGCGCTGTCCACGACCGATATCGCACTGACGGGGGTGTTCGCGCGGTCTGCGGACAGCCGGGCGGCGTTTCTGGCCCGGCACGGGCTGGACGCGGTGTCCTATGGGTCGGTGGCCGGGATCGCAGCATCGGACGTGGATTTCGTCCTCCTGACCACCCCGCCCAACGCCCGCGCGGACATCGTCGACGCGCTGGCGGCGGCGGGCAAACCGATCCTCATGGAAAAACCGTTGGAGCGGACGCTAGAGGCTGCGACGGCCCTGGTCGAGGTCTGCGAGGCGGCGGGCGTGCCGCTCGGGATCATGCTGCAACACCGCGCGCGGCCCGTTCTGGCAGATCTGCGCCGCCTCTTGCCGGATCTGGGGGCGCTGCGCCTGGTCGAGGTGCATGTGCCGTGGTGGCGCGGACAGGGCTATTACGATGAACCGGGGCGCGGGACATACGCGCGCGATGGCGGCGGCGTGCTGATCTCCCAGGCGATCCATACGCTGGATCTGATGCTGTCGATCACCGGGCCGGTGGCGGCGGTGATTGCGATGTCTGCCACAACGGGGTTTCACCGCATGGAGGCCGAGGATTTCGTCACCGCCGGGCTGGCCTTTGCCAATGGCGCGGTGGGAACCCTGTCGGCCACCACGGCAAGCTTTCCGGGGCGCAGCGAAACCATCACGCTGCATTTCGCGAACGGGTCGGCGCGGCTCGACACCGGGATGCTGTCGCTCGACTGGCAGGACGGGCGATCCGACACGTTCGGCGCGTCGGCGGCAAGCGGCGCGGGGGCCGA
>JBGTLJ010000506.1:0-2347 GCA_041744175.1 Oceaniglobus sp.
GCGGCGCACGTTCATGTGCGGATAGAGCGCGAACATCTGGAAGACGAAGGCGATGTCGCGCCGGCTGGCGGGAAGCTGGCTGACGTCCTGCCCGTCGATCAGGATCTCGCCCGCGCTCGGCAGCTCCAGCCCCGCGATCATCCGCAGCGTCGTGGTCTTGCCGCAGCCCGACGGCCCCAACAGCATGAAGAACTCGCCGTCCGCCACGGTGAAGCTGGAGCCCTTCACCGCGGTGAAGGTTCCGAACTCCTTACGGACGTTGCGCACGACGATCTCGGCCATGCGGCTATTCGGGAAAATGGCTGACGATCATGAACATGACCGTGCCGACGAGGGTGACGAGGAAGCTGTACGTGTACAGCGCCAGCGCGAAAGGCTGCATCAGCATCAGGACGCCGAGGCCGATGAGGACGCTGGCGACCATCTCCCACGGGCCGCGGCGCAGCCGCACCAATTCCTGCACGAAGCTCACTTGCGCACCGCTCCAAAAGTGATGCCGCGCAGCAGATGCTTGCGCAGCAGGATGGTGAACACCATGACCGGCACCAGAAAGATCGTCGCCCCCGCCGCGACCGCGGGCCAGTCCTGCCCGCCGACGCCGATGATCGTGGGGATGAAGGGCGGCGCGGTCTGCGCCGTGCCCGATGTCAGCAGGACGGCGAAGGCGTATTCGTTCCAGGCGAAGATCAGGCAGAAGATCGCCGTCGATGCGATGCCGGTGGCGGTCTGCGGCAGCACCACCAGCCGGAACGCCTGAAACCGGGTGTAGCCGTCGATCAGCGCGGCCTCTTCGTACTCGCGCGGGATCTCGTCGATGAACCCCTTCAGCAGCCACACCGCGAGGCTGATGTTCACGGCGGTGTAGAGCAGGATCATCCCCAGATGCGTGTCCGACAGGCCAAGCCCGCGATACATGAGGAATATCGGAATCGCCACGGCGATGGGCGGCATCATCCGGGTGGACAGGATGAAGAACAGCAGATCGTCCGCCATCGGTATTTTGAAGCGGCTGAACGCGTAGGCGGCCATCGTCCCCAGCACCACCGACAGGAAGGTCGAACCGAAGCCGATGATGACCGAGTTCAGGAACCGCTCGCCGAACTTCGACGGGCCGGCGATGACCATGTCGCGCTCGCGCACGATCGCCTCGGCGAAGCCCTCGGGCGGCGGCAACGCGGCCAGTTGTTCGGGGGTGACGCGGGTGCGGGTGGTGAACAGGTTCACATAGCCCTCGACGGTCGGCGCAAATACCACCTTCGGCGGATAGCTGATGCTGTCCGGGCCGGACTTGAACCCGGTCGCGAATATCCACAGCAGCGGCAGGATGGTAATCAGCGCATAGCCCACCACCAGGATCGCCGCGATCCATTTCAACGCCGCCGACGGCGCCGCCACCGACGATGCGCTCATCGCGGCGGGCCTGCAGGTGCGGCGGTCACCGTTCCTTCACCTTGTTCAGCGCCTTGACGTAGATCGACGCCAGCCCGAACACGGTGACGAACAGGATGATCGCATAGGCGCTGGCATAGCCGGTGCGCCATTTCTCGAACGCCTCGCGCTTGAGGTTGATCGACGTCACCTCGGTCACCGATCCGGGGCCGCCGCCTGTCAGCTGCACGATCAGGTCGAACATCTTGAAGTTCTCGATACCGCGAAACAGCACCGCCAGCATCAGGAACGGCAGCACCATCGGCACGGTGATGGTCCAGAACTGCCGCCACGGCGAGGCCCGGTCGATCGCCGCCGCCTCGTAGATGTATCCGGGGATCGACCGCAGCCCGGCCAGGCAGATCAGCATGACGAACGGCGTCCACATCCAGGTATCGACAAGGACGATGGCCCAGGGCGCCAGGTTCACCTGCCCCAGCATCGAAAAGCTCGACGGATCGGCGCCGGTGACCAGGCTGACGACGGTGTTGAACAAGCCGATCTGCGGCTGATAGAGAAAAGTCCAGAAATTGCCCACCACCGCCGGTGACAGCATCATCGGCAGCACGATGATGGTGGTCCACAGGTCCGATCCGCGGAACCGGGCGTTGATCAGCCAGGCCAGAGCAAAGCCGATCAGCACCTGCAGCGCGATGGTCCAGACCAGGAAATGCGCGGTCGCCTGCATCGACAGCCAGACGTCGCTGTCGGTCAGGATCCGCTGATAGTTCTCCAGCCCCACCCATTCGACCGCGCGCCCCGGCCGGTTGGCGCGGTAATCGGTAAAGCTGAGGCGGACGGTCCAGACCAGCGGAAAGATGTTCACCGCCAGCAACAGGAAGATCGTCGGCGCCACGAAAATCCAGGCGATCGCCCGGTCCGACAGCCCGCGCACCCGGCGCGCGACGGGGCGTGGCGT
>JBGTLJ010000507.1:0-5349 GCA_041744175.1 Oceaniglobus sp.
CGGCGCGTCGGCCAGCGCCAAAACGGTGGAAAAGGTGCGCCGCGCCGCGGCCGAGCTTGGCTATCGCCCGAACCCGCTGGCCCGGGCGATGATCACCGGCAAGAGCCGGATCATCGGTCTGGTGGTCGCCTATCTGGAAAACCAGTTCTATCCCGTCGCCATCGAACGCCTGTCGCGCGCTTTGCAGGAAAAGGGATACCATATCCTGGTCTTCATGGCCCCGAACGGCGATGACGGGATCGGCACGGTGTTTCGCGAGCTGATGGATTACCAGGTGGACGGGATCATCACCGCCTCTGTCGCGCTGTCCAACGATCTGGTCACGCTGTCAGAGGCGGCTGGTGTGCCGGTGGTGATGTTCAATCGCGGACAGGAGGATGCCCGGCTGTCCGAGGTCACGTCCGACAACCTTGCCGGGGGCCGCACGGCGGCGGATTTCCTGATCGCCGGCGGGCATGACCGGATCGCCCACATCGCCGGTTGGCAGGGATCGTCCACAGGGCGCGGAAGGCAGAAGGGGTTCGTCGACGGGCTGGCCGCCCATGGCAAGGCACCCTTCGCGCTGAGCGATGGCAACTATGACCAGGATACCGCCGTGGCCCTGACCCGAGAGCTTTTTCGCAGGCGCGACCGGCCCGATGCGATCTTCGTGGGCGACGACCACATGGCGTTCGCGGTGATGGATTGTCTGCGTTTCGAAATCGGGCTGGATGTGCCGGGCGATGTGTCTGTCGTCGGCTATGACGACGTGCCGATCGCAAGCTGGCCGGCATATGATCTGACGACGATCCGCCAGCCCGTGAACCGCATGGTCGAGGCCACGGTGGATACCCTGCTGGCCCGGATCGAGGGCGACGGCGCACCCCGCAACATCCGCATCAGCGGCCCGCTGATGATCCGCGGGTCGGCCCGCAAACCAAAGGGATTCACGCCATGAAGGGGTTCGATCCGACCTTCGCCGATCTGCCGGACTATATCGTCAGGATCACCCGCGAGATCTGGGAGGATCGCGGCATCGCGACGCTGGATCGCTATTATGCGCCCGACATTCCGGTGCGCGCGCCCATGGGAATCGCCATCGGCAACCGCGCGACCCGCGACGCGACCATGGCCACGGTGCATGAATTTCCCGACCGTCAGCTTTTGACCGAGGACGTGATCTGGTCCGGCGATGCCGAGGCTGGTTTCCTGTCGTCGCACCGCATCGTCACCACCGCGACCCACAGCCGCGACGGCCAGTTCGGCCCGGCCACCGGCAAGGCCTTTCAGATCCGGGTGATCGCCGATTGCGCGGCGCGCAACGGCGCCATCGACGACGAATGGCTGATCCGCGACCATGGCGGGATCGTCCGGCAACTGGGCCGCTCGCCGCACGATCATGCCGAAATGTTTGTGGCGCAGGACCGTCTGGCAAATGTCGCCAACCCGCCCTTCACCCCCGACATCGACGTGCCGGGACCATACAAGGGGCGGGGCAACGACAATGAATGGGGGCAGCGGTATGGCGAAACCCTGACCCGGATCATGGATGCGGATTTCCGGCACATCCACCAGACCTACGACCGCGCCGTCATCGGCCAGTACCCGGAAGCGGTGACGACGCTGGGCACCGAGGGCGCAGCGGCATTCTGGATCGGGCTGCGGTCGTCGTTTCCGGACGCCGTGTTCACCATCCACCACCGGATCGGCATGGAGGGCGGGTTGATGCCGCCCCGGGCCGCGATCCGCTGGTCGCTGGACGGGACCCATGACGGCTGGGGCACGTTCGGGCGGCCGACGGGGGCGCGGGTGCATGTGATGGGAATGTGCCATGCGGAATTCGGGCCGTTCGGGCCCGATGGTGTGGGTCTGCGGCGCGAATTCGCGCTGTATGATTCGGTCGCGATCTGGAAGCAGATCCTGATGCAGACGACCTGACCCGTCCGGCCCCGGGGCCCGATCAGGCCGGTTTCAGTTCGACATCCGGCGCGTGGGCGATGAAGAACGGATTGCCGAACCCCGGCTTGCCATAGACCAGCGGCGTGTGATCGTCAAAGCGCACCACCCGCCCGCCGGCGCCGTTCAGCACCGCATGGCCAGCGGCGGTGTCCCATTCCATTGTTCGGCCCAGCCGGGGGTAAAGATCCGCCTCGCCCGTCGCGACAAGGCAGAATTTCAGCGACGAGCCGGCGCTTTTCATGTCCGCGACGGCGTATTTCCCGATGTAGTCGTCGGTCTCCGCATCGCGGTGCGATTTCGACGCCACCACCATCAAGGCATTGTTGTCGGATGCGGACACCTCGATCGTGCGGGTTTCGCCCACGGTGTCCTTTTCGAAATCACCGGTTTCCTCCACCGATTTTCCGGTGGCGGTGGTGTAGAACAGCCGACCCTTGGCCGGGGCATAGACGACGCCGCGCACGGCAACGCCGTCCACCACATAGGCGATGTTGACGGTGAAATCGCCACGGCGCTGAACGAATTCCTTGGTGCCGTCCAGCGGATCGACGATGAGGAAGCTGTCGGCCGTCACACCGTGTGAATCCGCCTGCTCTTCCGTCACGAGGGCCACGTCGGGGAACGCGGCGCGCAGGCCGTCCGAGATGATCGCATCGGCGGCATCGTCCGCCGCGGTCACCGGGCTGTCGTCGGATTTCGAGCGTACCTGGAAATCGTCGGCGCCGTAGATTTCCATGATCGCGTCGCCGGCCTCGAGCGCGAGCCGCCGCATCACGCGGGTCAGTGTGTCGAAGTCCATCGCAGTGTCCTTTGAAATAGTGCCGTTCGCCGAATGCCATCCGGTTCACTAGCGGTCCCGCAGGGAAAACGGCAAGACATTCCTGCCCGGGGAAGGGTTCAGGATCGGGCAGGACCGCAGCGCGACGACATTGCAGCGGGGCGCACCGGCATTGCACGCACCTGACCGCCGGGGATTGCAAAAGACTTTGGCGTTGTCGGCAATTCTGCATCCCGGGCCGCTTGCAGGGTGGAAATACGCTCCTTATATACCGCCAGACGCCCCGCCGGGGGCTTTGTTCCCGGCAAAACCATTGGGATCGCCGGGGAAATGCCGCACCGCGGGTTGCCCTGCACAAAATCGCCTAAGAGAGGACCATCAGCATGGCCAAAGTCATCGGAATCGACCTTGGAACTACGAACAGCTGCGTCGCCATCATGGACGGCAGCCAACCCCGCGTCATCGAGAATGCCGAAGGCGCGCGCACCACACCGTCAATCGTCGCCTTCACCGACGATGAGCGTCTGGTCGGGCAGTCCGCCAAGCGGCAGGCCGTCACCAACGCGGAAAACACGATTTTCGCCGTCAAGCGTCTGATCGGGCGCCGCGCGGATGACACCGATCTGGCGAAGGACAAGAAGAACCTTCCGTTCACCGTCATCAACGGCGGCAACGGCGATGCCTGGGTCGAGGCCAGGGGTGAAAAGTACAGCCCCAGTCAGATTTCCGCCTTCATCCTCGGCAAGATGAAGGAAACCGCCGAAAGCTATCTGGGTGAAGAGGTCACGCAGGCCGTCATCACCGTGCCCGCCTATTTCAACGACGCCCAGCGGCAGGCGACCAAGGACGCGGGCAAGATCGCGGGTCTTGAGGTGCTGCGCATCATCAACGAGCCGACGGAAGCCGCGCTTGCCTATGGTCTGGACAAGAAAGAGACCAAGACCATCGCCGTCTACGACCTTGGCGGCGGCACCTTCGACGTAACCATCCTGGAGATCGACGATGGTTTGTTCGAGGTGAAATCCACCAACGGCGACACGTTCCTTGGCGGTGAAGACTTCGACATGCGGATCGTCAATTATCTTGCCGATCAGTTCAAGAAGGACAACGGCGTCGATCTGACAAAGGACAAGATGGCGCTTCAGCGGCTGAAAGAGGCGGCGGAGAAGGCCAAGATCGAACTGTCCAGCTCAAGCCAGACTGAGATCAACCAGCCGTTCATCTCCATGGACCCGAAGGGCGGTCAGCCGCTGCACCTCGTGATGAAACTGACCCGCGCCAAGCTGGAAAGCCTGGTCGGCGATCTGATCAAGGCGTCGATCAAGCCGTGTCAGGCCGCGCTCAAGGATGCCGGGTTGTCGGTGGGCGACATAGACGAGATCGTAATGGTCGGCGGCATGACACGGATGCCGCGCGTGGTCGAGGAAGTGACCAAGTTCTTTGGCAAGGAGCCTCACAAGGGCGTCAACCCCGATGAGGTCGTGGCCCTTGGAGCCGCCATCCAGGCCGGTGTGCTTCAGGGCGATGTCAAGGACGTGGTTCTGCTGGACGTCACGCCGCTGTCGCTGGGAATCGAGACGCTGGGCGGGGTGTTCACCCGCCTGATCGACCGCAACACGACGATCCCGACGAAGAAATCGCAGATCTTTTCAACCGCCGAGGACAACCAGAATGCGGTGACGATCCGCGTCTTCCAGGGCGAGCGTGAGATGGCCGCCGACAACAAGATGCTTGGTCAGTTCAACCTTGAAGCGATTCCGCCGGCTCCGCGCGGTCTGCCGCAGATCGAGGTGACGTTCGACATCGACGCCAACGGAATCGTGTCCGTGGGTGCCAAGGACAAGGGCACCAACAAGGAACAGAAGATCACGATCCAGGCGTCGGGCGGTCTTTCGGACGCGGACATCGAGAAGATGGTCAAGGATGCCGAAGAAAACGCCGAGGCCGACAAAGAACGCCGCGAGATGGTCGAGGCGCGCAACCAGGCCGAATCGCTGATCCATTCTACCGAGAAGGCGATGGAAGAGCACAAGGACAAAGTCGATCCGACCACGATCGAGGCTATCGAGCTGGCCATCGCCAACCTGAACGAACAGCTGGAAACCGAAGATGCGGGCAAGATCAAGAGCGGCATCCAGAACGTGACCGAGGCGGCGATGAAGCTGGGCGAGGCGATATACAAGGCCGAACAGACGAAGGCCGGCGAAGAGACCGAGGATGACGGCCGCGATGGCCCGAACAGTGTCGACGACGACATCGTCGATGCCGATTTCGAGGATCTGGGTGACGACAAGCGCGCATCCTGAGTGCAGCCTCTGAACGACAATGGACCGGCCCGGTACAATCGGGCCGGTCCTTGCGTTCCGAAAGGATAAGACGTGATGGCAAAACGCGATTACTACGATACGCTGGGTGTGGCCAAGGGCGCCTCTGCCGACGAGATTAAAAAGGGATTTCGCCAGAAGGCCAAAGAGTTGCACCCGGACCGCAATTCCGACAATCCCAACGCCGAGGCCCAGTTCAAGGAAGCCAACGAGGCGTATGAGGTCCTGAAGGACGCCGAGAAGAAGGCAGCCTACGACCGCTTTGGCCACGCGGCGTTCGAGGGCGGATCGGGCGGCGGCGCCCAGCGC
>JBGTLJ010000508.1:0-2278 GCA_041744175.1 Oceaniglobus sp.
GTCCTCGTAGACCACGTCGTCGCCATAGAGCGGCTGCGGCATGGCGAGGTAGCCGGACGGATAGACGGTGTTCTCGTAAAGGATGGTGCCGGCCTGGTCGATGTCGTCGCCGGTATAGGACAACAGCAGCGCATGCAGGTATTCGGCCCCGCCCATGCCCTTGACCAACTGGTTCAAGCCGGTGCCGTAGGGACCGCTGAAACCCGCCCGGGCCTTGGCCATGACGCTGAGGTCGGGCGCATTCGGCAGGGCGCTTTGTGGAAAGTGGTCGGTCGGGACGGCCGGACGGTAGTCGCCCTGCCCATCCAGCAGGTCGGGATCCCACACCTCGTAGGTCTCGGCGTAGGCCCGCACCTGATCCTCGGGCAGTTCCGGCCCGCCGGGCTGACCGAGGCTGCGGAAGCTGACGTATTCCAGACCGTGGCAGCCCGAACAGATTTCGGTGTAGACCTGCAGGCCGCGCTGAAGCTGGTTGCGGTCGTAGGTGCCGAAGGGGCCTTCGAACGAGAAGGCATAATCCTCGACCAGGCCGCCCTCGGCCGCAAGCAGCGGCGCGGCCGGGGCAAGGCCGACGACAAGGGTGGCAGCAAGAAGGGCGCGCATGGTCGGAAACCTCATTCGGCAGGATTGACCAGGGTGCGGGTGCCCCCGGTGCGCGGCTCGTAGTGGGCCGTATAGTCGTCCTCGATGGTGCGCGGCTGAGGCAGCGGCTTTTCGATGACGCCGAGCAGCGGCAGGACCACGAGGAAGTAGGCGAACCAGTAAGTCGTCGCGATCAGCGAGATGGTGGCATACGGCTCTTCGGTGGGCTGGGCGCCGACCCACATCAGCACGACGAAATCGACGACGAGGCCAGCGAACCACCATTTGAACATCGGGCGGTAGCGGCCCGAACGAACCGACGACGTGTCGAGCCAGGGCGCCAGCGCCATGACGAGGATGGCGCCGAACATCGCCAGCACGCCGAAGAACTTGGCGTCGATGATGCCGCCGGTCACGAAACTGGCGATCTGCACCACCCAGACCTCGGCGGTGAAGGCGCGCAGGATGGCGTAGAACGGCAGGAAGTACCATTCGGGCACGATATGCGCGGGTGTCGACAGCGGGTTGGCCGGCACGTAGTTGTCGGGGTGGCCCAGATAGTTCGGCATGAAGCCGACGATGGCGAAGAACACCGCCAGGATCAGCGCCAGCGCGAACAGGTCCTTCAGCACGAAATAGGGCCAGAACGGCAGCGTGTCCTTTTGCGCCTCTTCCTTGCTGGCGCGGCGCACCTCGACCCCGGTGGGGTTGTTATTGCCGGTGGTGTGGAAGGCCCAGATGTGGACGATGGTCAGGCCGGCGAGGATCATCGGCATCAGGTAGTGCAGCGAGAAAAAGCGCGTGAGCGTGTAGTTGCCCACCGCCGGCCCACCCAGCAGCCAGGTCTGGATCGGCTCGCCGATGAAGGGGATTGCGCCGAACAGCCCGGTGATGACGGTGGCGCCCCAGAACGACATCTGGCCCCAGGGCAGGACGTAGCCGACGAAGGCCGAGCCCATCATCAGCAGATACATCAGGATGCCGATGATCCAGGTAACCTCGCGCGGTTCCTTGTAGCTGCCGTAGTAGAGGCTGCGGAAGATGTGCAGATAGACCGCGACGAAGAACAGCGACGCGCCGTTGGCGTGCATGTAGCGCAGCATGAAGCCGCCGTTCACGTCCCGCATGATGTGTTCGACCGATGCGAAGGCCAGATCGACGTTCGGCGTGTAGTGCATGACCAGAACGATGCCGGTGACGATCTGCAAGACCAGCGTGAAGGTCAGCACGATGCCCCAGATCCACATCCAGTTCAGGTTCTTGGGCGTCGGGATCATCAGCGTGTCATAGAGCAGCCCGACGACCGGAAGGCGGCGATGCAGCCACCGCTCGCCACCGGTGGTGGGTTGGTAGTGATCGTGTGGGATGCCGGCCATGGCCTTGTTCCTTGTCTTGCCGCTGGGGCGATGGGGGGCGGTCGCGCCGGGCACGGCCGCCGGCGGTCAGCCGAGAATGACGGTGCCTTCGCCGTCGAAGGCGGCGATCGGAATATGCAGGTTCTCCGGCGCCGGTCCGCTGCGCACGCGTCCGGCGGTGTCGTAGTGCGATCCGTGGCAGGGGCAGAACCAGCCGTTGTAATCCCCGGCATCGCCGATCGGCACGCAGCCAAGGTGGGTGCAGACGCCGATCATGATCAGCCACTCTTCCGAAGCGGCATCGTCGGGCGGCCCGATGACGCGGTTCGCGGCGGTGGCCG
>JBGTLJ010000509.1:0-3094 GCA_041744175.1 Oceaniglobus sp.
CGAAAGCCCGGTCACGCGCGTGCAGACCGTCGTCGCGCTGATCGGATCCGGCTTCGGGCTGCTCAACCTCGCGGTGCGCTAAAGCGTACCGCGTTAAAGTTGGATCACATAAAGCTGCCTGAATTAAAGATTTCAACGCGTTATGTGATGACAAGCGATTCAGGGTAAACGCGAAACGCAGTAGGCGGCATCACGCGCGGCGGATCGGCCCGGACCCATCCGCACCATCGTCGCATGACCACTTCGGCCTTCGGGACGCGACGGTCGTCGGCACCGGCCGGTCCGGCGCTGACGCGCGTGGAAACTGTGACAGGCAGCCCCAAGGCGGCAGCACCTAAAGCAGCGTGCGTTCCACCACCCAGTATGCCCCGACCAATGCGATGGCGACGGAGGCGGGATTGGAAATCCGGTTGCGGTACCACGGTTTGTTGCGGAACCAGAGCCCGACCGCGAGGAACGCGATGGCGATCACCGACAACTGGCCCAGTTCGACCCCGACGTTGAAGCCGATCAGCCCGGTGACGAATTGCGACGGGTTCAGTCCGATGTCGCCCAGGACGCTGGCAAAGCCCAGCCCGTGCAACAATCCAAAGCAGAATACCACCGCGGGCCTCCACGGCGACAGCCCGCGCGACATGACGTTTTCGACGCCCACATAGACGATGGAGGCGGCGATCAGCGGTTCGACAATGTTCGCAGGCACGCTGACATAGCCAAGGATGCCAAGCGCCAGCGTCACCGTATGGGCCACGGTGAACGCGGTGACCTGCCACAACAGCGGGCCAAGCCGCGTCGACAGAAAGAACAGCCCCAGCACGAACAGAATGTGATCCAGTCCCTTGGGGATGATGTGTTCGAATCCGATGCCGATGTAGTCGACAAAGACCGACAGGGCCGATTGCGGAACGCCCCCCTCGCGCGGGATCGGATCGCTGAGGGCGCCTGAGGTCAGATAGCCGGTATAGGCATCGGTGCCGGCCCCCATCTGCCGGATCACCAGGGCGCCGAATTCACTGCTCCATCCGGCGAGGATGGGCGCGTCGCTCTCTGGCAGGACGGCGCTCAGCCGCAAACGCGACAGCCGGGGCAGGGCGACGTCGCCCACCTCGGGGACATCTATTCCCTGCAGGGTCAGGGGAACGTCGGTGTCGCCCGCACGCAGGGTGATGTTGTCCTGCATCTGCGGCCAGAACCTTTCGAACGCTGCTGCCAGTTCGCCGGGCTCCAGCGCGCGCAGCCGGTCCACTTCCGCCGCCTCGTCCGCTTCGTCGGTGTTTTCCAGCCCCTCCAGATCGGCCCCCGCGATCATCGGTTCGATGGTGGCCGCTATGTCCCATGTCAGGGTCGTCCCCTCTATCGTCAGGTCCGACACCGCAGGCTGCACCTCGTGGGCGTGCAGGAGCGTGCCCCACAGCAACGTGACGATCATCAGGCTTGACAGCCACCCTGCGACACTGACCCTGTGGCGTGACCATATCGGAACAAAATCCATGCTGAACCACCTTAAACTGTTGAAAACCTCGGCTCTTGCGCTGGCAATTAGCACATCTGTTGCCATCGGCCACGAATTCTGGATCGACCCGCTGACGTTCTCGCCCGGTCCGGGCGTGAACCTGACGGCGGATCTGCGGGTGGGTGAAGCATTCAACGGATCACCCTATGCCTATGTGCCGCGCAACTTCACACTGTTCGAGGTGGCGCAGGGCGCGCGGCGGGTACCCGTCGAGGGCCGGATGGGGGATCGCCCGGCGCTCGACACGGCGCCGCTGGGCGACGGTCTGAACGTGGTGCTGCACGTGACGCGCGACTACGATCTGAAATACAAGGACTATGAGACGTTCGTGAATTTCGTGCGCCACAAGGATGCCGAATGGGCGGTGGCCGAACACGAGGCGGCCGGCACCCCCGACATCGGCATCGTCGAGATCTATTCGCGCTATGCCAAGAGCCTGATCGCGGTGGGTGACGGCGCCGGGTCCGACAGGAACTATGGCCTGCTGACGGAAATCGTCGCGCTGGCCAATCCCTATACAGACGATCTGTCATCGGGGATGCCGGTGCAGGTGTTCTACGACGGAAAGGTGCGCGCCGACACCCAGGTCGAACTGTTCGCACGGGACGCTGACGGCGCGGTCGAGGTGACGCTGCACCGTACCGACGATCAGGGCATCGCGGTCCTGCCGGTCAGGCCCGGCATGCGCTACATGGCCGATGCGGTCGTGCTGCGCCGTGCCGGACCGGCCAATGAGATGCTGAAGGGCGCCGAATGGGAAAGCCTCTGGGCCAACCTTACTTTCGCCACCGCCGCAGCGGAATGAGCCGGGGGACCAGCGCGCGGCGCAGGTCCTTTATGACAAGCAGCGACAGGCAGGCGATCAGAATTCCGTCGAGTCCGAATGGCAGTTGCATGACGTCTCCGGGTACAGGGCGTGGCCGGTTCTGGCCACCGCCCGATCTTGCGCCGTCATCGTTACCGAACGATGAACGGGCACCGGGATTTCGCAGCAATACAGGGGTCGCCGGATACCCGCGGCCAAGGCGCTGTCACCCTGCCATGATCGCGGATCGAAACCGGTGCCGTTCGGCGCATTGCGCACGAACCTCGGCCCGCCTGTCACGACCGGCCCATCCTGTCGTTGCGCCGTCCCTACGGACGGTGCCGTTCGGCAGCGGCGTCAGGTCAGGCCTGCACAGAACGCCTTGATCCGCGTGCAGGCTTCGCTCAGCTGTTCGTCCGAAGTGGCATAGCTGACGCGGAAATTCGGCGACAGGCCGAATGCCGCGCCAAAGACGACTGCGACGCCGGTTTCTTCCAGCAAGGCTGTGGCAAAGGTTTCGTCATTGTCGATCAACACGCCGCCTGCGCTGGTTTTGCCGATACAGCCCGCAATCGAAGGGTAGACATAAAATGCCCCTTCAGGACGCGGGCAGACGATGCCGGGGGCCTTGTTCAACATATCGACCACCAGATCGCGGCGGCGCTGGAACACCTGGCGGTTCGGCTCCAGGAAGGCTTGGGTTCCGGTCAGCGCCTCGACCGCCGCCCACTGGCTGATCGAGGATGGGTTGGTGGTGGACTGCGACTGGATCTTCG
>JBGTLJ010000510.1:0-8749 GCA_041744175.1 Oceaniglobus sp.
CGAAACATGTGGCCCTGCCCGGGTGGCCGGGCGACGGCTGTCCACCGCAAAGGCGGGATGCGACTTGCGATCCGGTTCATGCACCGTGTGGCAGGATACGACGCCGGACCGGCGGCGCCCGCGGCGCCGGCCGCTTCGGGAATGTTGGCAACCGCCGGTCGGCACAGCCCATGCCCGTGGCGATTGCGGGTGGGGTGGCGTCTGTCTGCGGGTCGCAGGGCGCCTTATGCTGCCACTACCAAGCGACGCATAAAGACATCAATGATCGTGACCGGGCCCAGCAGTGACGCTTCGCCCGTGCGATCCTTCACCGGGTGCCATCCTCGACGATCTGACAGCCACGACGGTCAGGTGCCCACGCATCAGCAGGGCCGCGACACCACGCCAAATCCCGGCGGCGTGAACACCCATTCATAGACCGTGGTCGGGCGTTGCAGCAGATCCTCGGCCAGCTGGTCTTCGCCCGTGGGCGGCACCATCGTGTCCCAACGAAGGTCCGGGTCGTCGGCGGTGAAGCCACCCTGCGCCGTGTCCGGCTTTTGCAGGCGTTGTTGCCCCTGCACCCGTTCCAGGCGTTGGCAGATCGATTGCGCGCCGACAGTGGCCTGGGCAACCTCGCCCTGTGCCTCGCCGGTGATGTCGACGATGTGGCCGGCCTTGGTGCCGATGCCCTTCACGCCGAAGGTGAGCGGTTCGGGCAAACTGAACCGCCGGGTGCTGTCGCCGGGGCCGAACTGCTCATCTTCGCCCCGCCACAGCACACCCGTCGCGAAGGTGACGTCGAACGTTCCGGGTGGGACCAGTACACTGAAGAACGAACCGCCCCGGATGTAGGCAGCCAGCAACGGGGTGCCAGTATCGGTGTCGAGCAGCGTCACGACATAATCGTTGCCCGGCGCCGATCTGACCTGCAACGGAAACACCAGCGGCAGGCCTGTCCGGTTCCACATCAGTCCGGCGGGCGGGGACCCCGCCGCCTGCACAACGCCATCGGTGCCCTTCGCCACGGCGTCTGCCGGGACAAGAGACAGGACAGCGGCGCAGACAAGCAAGGCCAGACGTGTCAGCCCGTCGAACCGATGGATCCATCCCTGCGGTTTCATGCCGTCCCCTTGTCGATGCAGACCGTATATAGCATTCCACCGCGCCTGTTCCATCGGCGGCATGGCAATGTCCGAAAGGCGCGCGTCGGCGCGTTCCCGGTTTCGCAGCATGTCGCCAGATGCCCGACCGATGCGACTTTGGCCATTGTCGCGCTTTTGATCGTCGCACCTTGCTGCCCGCCGAGGGGTGCCGCCGCATCCGGGCCCGGTCCGCCATGGTCCCTGCCGCAGCTTCGCCCTTGACCCCGTGGCGCGCCGTGCCACTCTTGGCGCAAGGGAGGATGCGCGCATGTTCACGGCAACCATGGGGTTCGCACACGGCGAGGATATCGACGCGCTGCGCGACATGACCCACCGCTGGGCGCAGGACCGCATCCGGCCCATTGCCGCCGAAATTGACGCGATCAACAGCTTTCCGCGACCGCTCTGGCGGGAAATGGGCGATCTGGGGCTGCTGGGCATCACGGTCGGCGAGGACTACGGCGGGGTAGGCATGGGATACCTCGCCCATACCGTTGCGATCGAAGAGATCGCCCGCGCCAGCGCTTCGGTGTCGCTGTCCTATGGGGCGCATTCCAACCTCTGTGTGAACCAGCTGGCCCTGAACGGCACCGAGGCGCAGAAGGCGAAATACCTTCCCGACCTGGTCAGCGGCGCCCATGTCGGTGCGCTGGCCATGTCCGAGGCGGGATCGGGCAGCGACGTGGTGTCGATGACGCTGAGAGCTGAGCGGCGCAACGGTTATTACACGCTGAACGGGACGAAATACTGGATCACCAATGGCCCAGACGCCGACACCCTGATCGTCTATGCGAAAACCGATCCCGGTGCCGGATCCAGGGGCATCACCGCATTCATTGTCGAACGCACAATGAAAGGTTTTTCCGCATCGGCGCATTTCGACAAGCTGGGGATGCGGGGCAGCAACACCGCCGAACTGGTGTTCGAGGATGTCGAGGTGCCGTTCGAGAATGTGCTGGGCGAGGAAGGGCGCGGCGTGCGGGTTCTGATGTCCGGGCTGGATTACGAACGGGTCGTGCTGTCGGGCATCGGCACCGGCATCATGGCGGCTTGTCTGGACGAGATCATGCCGTATCTCGCGGAGCGCAAGCAGTTCGGTAAGCGGATCGGGGATTTCCAGCTGATGCAGGGCACGATCGCCGACATCTACACCAAGCTCGGGTCGGCCCGGGCCTATGTCTATGCGGTGGCACAGGCTTGCGACCGGGGGCGGGTGACACGCGCGGATGCCGCGGCCTGCGTCCTTTATGCCAGCGAAGAGGCGATGGCGGTGGCGCACCAGGCGGTGCAGGCCATGGGCGGCGCGGGGTTCATGAACGACAGCATTGTGTCGCGCCTGTTTCGCGATGCCAAGCTGATGGAGATCGGTGCCGGCACAAGCGAGATCCGCCGCATGCTGATTGGCCGCGAGATGATGGGGGCGATGGGATGACCGGGGGGCAAGACATTGTCTCAGCGGTTTCAGGGTGTCGATGCCCGTACTGCCAACAACTTCTGTCCTGGTCCGACGCGTTTGAGACCCAGCCGACGCCGTTTGGGGCCAGACCGGACGACGTGGCCGTGACCTGCCCCGGCTGTTCGGGACGCTCGCGCATCAAGGGCGGGTGGGACCACGTTCTGCGCGTCATTCTGTTGGGCGCTGCTGTCATGGCA
The DNA here is from genome assembly GCA_041744175.1 of Oceaniglobus sp. GTDB lineage: Bacteria > Pseudomonadota > Alphaproteobacteria > Rhodobacterales > Rhodobacteraceae > Oceaniglobus. The sequence continues at coordinate 2,778 of JBGTLJ010000510.1, forward strand.
GCTTTCGCGCCGCCCACGCTTTTGTCGACGCTTGCGATGATCTCCGTGGCCTTCGCGGTGTATCCGTTCCGGCTTGTCGGCCTGGAAACCCTGCACTTGAAAAATCCATGAGAGAGTCACCGAAATTTCTGCAAGGTGGGGCGGCTCTGCCTCGCCCGGTGCTCTGGGCCATGGTGGCGCTGTCACTGGGGGCCGGGGTGCTGGGCTATGTCAACGGAAACCGGGTGGCGGATCTGAGCGAGACCGACGCGATCAATGTCTATGCCCGTCTTTATGCTCAGGACACCGGCGGCGCGCTGACCGATTGCGTGGCGGTGCCGGGACAGGGACGGGTGTGGCTGATCGTTCGCTGCGGGTCGGGGCGAGAGGCCCGCCGCTATAGCGTGGCGCGCGACGGCCGGCTGCTGCGGGGTTCGGGGGCGGGAGAGATATGAACGGCCTTCTTGACATGAAGACCGAGAACGGGGTGCTGCAGGGCGAGCTTGAATGGATCGCGCGGGCGCTGGAATGGGCGGCAGGCATCGTCGATGTTATGGCCATCGTCGTGATGCTGGTCGGCGCGGCGCGGTTCGTTCACGGTTATCTTGCCGCTGAATTCAGCCGCGCCGGTCTGGACCGCGTCACCGGCATCAACCGCGAACGGGTCGAACTGGGACGCTATATCCTGGCCGGGCTGGAACTTCTCATCGTGTCGGACATCATCCACACCGCGTTGTCGCTGCGGTTTGCCGATCTGCTGTTTCTCGGCCTGCTGGTGCTGATCCGGTCGCTGATCAGCTATTTCCTTGGACGTGAGCTCCAGCAGGTCAAGCACGAGCTTGCCGCGCGCGACAGCCCGCCCTGAGGCCGTCGCCGCACTGCGTCATCGACGGCGTTGCAGGTCCGGCGCAACTGCCTAGCGGAAATACATCCCCTCATAGATCGGGCCCAGGGTGTCCGGATCGAACAACGACGACACCGACGTGCCGTTCCAGATGTTGAGGATCGCCTGGGCGAACATCGGTGCGGTGGGCACGATGCGGATGTTGGAGGCAGCGCGCACGGCGACGCTCGGCTCGATGCTGTCGGTGATCACAAGGGATTTCATCACCGATCCGGTGATCCGTTCCACCGCGGGGCCGGACAGCACACCGTGGGTGATGTAGGAATGGACCTCTGCCGCGCCGCCGTTCATCAGCACCTCTGCGGCCTTGCAAAGCGTGCCTGCGGTATCGCAGATGTCATCGACGATCAGGCAGGTCTTGCCGGTCACGTCGCCTATCACGGTCATTTCCGCCACCTCGCCCGCCTTTTCGCGCCGCTTGTCCACGATGGCCAGCGGGCAGCCGATCCGTTGCGCCAGTTCGCGTGCCCGCGCCACGCCGCCGACATCGGGAGAGACCACCATCAGATCGTCCATCCGGTCCTTGAACTGGTGCTTGATGTCCAGCGTGAACACCGGCGAGGCATAGAGATTGTCCACAGGGATGTCGAAGAAGCCCTGGATCTGCGCGGCGTGCAGATCCATGGTCAGCACCCGTTCGATGCCGGCCTCGACGATCATGTTTGCCACCAGCTTGGCAGTGATCGGGGTGCGCGCCTTGGTGCGGCGGTCCTGCCGGGCATAGCCGAAATAGGGGATCACGGCGGTGATCCGGGCGGCGGACGACCGGCGCAGGGCGTCGGCCATGATCAGCAGTTCCATCAGGTTGTCGTTGGCCGGATTGCTGGTGGGCTGGATGATGAACATGTCCTCGCCGCGCACGTTCTCGAACACCTCGACGAAGATCTCGGCATCGTTGAAGCGTTTGACCCGGGCGTCCAGCAGGCTGACCGACATGCCCCGGTGCAGCGACATCCGCCGCGCGATGGCGGCGGCAAGCGGGCGGTTGGAATTGCCTGAAATAAGTTTCGGTTCGGAAATGGCTGGCATCTGAGGGCGGGTCCCGTGCTGGCGATCCGTCACGGAATCGTAACGTTGACACCGCTTAGCACGGGGCTAGGGTGCCGCAAACCTTAACCCCGGGGGGTTGCCTGAAATGGCCCATATCGATTACTTCTTCGCCACGATCTCTCCCTATACCTATCTGGCCGGAACCCGGCTTGAGGATATCGCGGCGCGCCACGGCGCCACGATCACCTATAAACCGCTTGATATCATGCAGCTTTTCGGGCGCACGGGTGGCACCCCGCCAAAGGATCGCCATGTGTCGCGGCAGGAATACCGGCTGATGGACATCGAACGCTCGGCCCGGGTTCTGGACATGCCGATCAGGATCAAGCCGGCGCACTGGCCCACCAACATGGCGCCGTCGGCCTATGCGATCATTGCGGCGCAGAACGCGGGGGGCGGCGATCTGGGCGCGCTTGTGGCGGGGATCACCCGGGCCTGCTGGGCCGAGGATCGCGATATCGCGCAGGACGATGTGATCAGGGACTGCCTTGGCGCGGCGGGGTTCGACGCCGGATTGGCCGACAGCGGACTGCTGAGCGGGGCCGACACCTACGCCGCCAATCTCGAAGAAGCGGTGTCGCGCGGGGCATTCGGCGCGCCGTTCTATATCACCGATGACGGGGCGCGGTTCTGGGGTGTCGACAGGCTCGACCATCTGGACGCCCATCTGTCGGGCTGATGCCAATCGACGCGCGTGCCGGGCGGCGGGTGTTCTGGCAGGCATTCGGCGGCGGATCTGTTCGCGGCCTGCTGATCCACGGGGCACTGGCGCAATCGGGGATCTGGCGTGATGTGGCCGGGGCGCTGCCGTTGTCGAGTGTGGCATTCGATCTGCCGGGGCATGGGCGCAGCGCGGACTGGTCGGGCGACGATTACCATGGCGATTGCTTGGCCATTGCGGCGACGTTCTATAACGGGCCGACCCATATTGTCGGTCATTCCTTCGGGGCGACACTGGCGTTGCGACTGGCAATTCTGAACCCGGATTTTTGCTGCAGTCTGACCCTGATCGAACCTGTGTTCTTTGCCGCCGCCCGCGCGGACGGAGCGCCCGAACTGCCTGCCTATGATGCGTCGATGGCAGCCTTCGTGGCGGGGATGGAGGCGGGATGTCCGGACGCTGCGGCGCGGGGGTTTCTCGGGGTCTGGGGCGACGGGACACCGTGGGACATGCTGCCCGACCGGCACCGCACCTCGATAGCCCGGCGGATGCCATTGATCGTGGCGGGGGCACCAGGGATCGAGGGCGACAGCGGCAATGTGCTGGCGCCCGGCGCGATGCAACGTTTGACGGCGCCGGTGCTGCTGATCCGGGGCAAGAGATCGCCGCCGGTGATTGCGGCGATCCACAGGGGGCTGACTGCGCGCCTGCCCGATTGCCGAGAGATTGTGATCGGCGGGGCTGGCCATATGGTGCCCTTGAGCCATCCGGAAGAGGTGGCGGGGGCGATTGGTGGCTTTTTGTAAATTGATATTGGCTAGGGCGGGTGCGACGTTGCCGTATATGGCAACGGGCATCGCCCGAACCAAGGGGCAGGTGATTTCGATCAGGTGGTTCATCCCTGCCATCCGGTTCTACAGCAATGCGATAAACCTATCGATCTCGGCTTCGTCCAGTGACCAGTCGCAGACCAGCCTTGCGCGGAATTCGCCGCTGTCCCGCCCCCGACCATAGTAGACCGCGCCCGCATCCTTCAGGCGCGCATGGGTGGCGGCGGGCAGGTCGGCAAAGATCATGTTGGCGTCGATGGGATGGTGGGGTTCGATCCCGGCGCTGCGCAATCCCCCGGCCAGATGCGCGGCCCGCGCATTGGCGGCGCGGGCCATGGTCAGCCACAGATCGTCAGTCAGGTATGCGTCCATCTGGGCCGAAAGATAACGGTGCTTTGACAGCAGATGCGCGCCACGCTTGCGCCGCAGTTCGAATTCCCACGCCAGCGCCGGATCGAAGATCACCGCCGCCTCGACCCCCAGCAGACCGTTCTTCGTGCCACCAAAGGACAGGGTATCGACACCGGCGCGCCAGGTCATCCGGGACGGCCCGGCATTGCCCGCCGCGATGGCATTGGCAAAGCGCGCCCCGTCCATATGCACCCCAAGACCCGCCGCGTGCGCTACATCGCACAGCGCCGCAATCTCTGACGCCGTATAAAGCGTGCCGCTTTCGGTAATCTGGGTGATGGTGACCGGCCCGGGCTGGACACCGTGAACCACGCCCGCGGGATGGCGGGCAATGGCGGTGTGCAGGGCGTCCGGCGTCATCTTGCCATGGGGGGCGGTGACGCGGGAAAGTTTGGCCCCGGCTGTGAAGAATTCCGGCGCGCCGCATTCGTCCACGTCCACATGGGCGGCCTCGGCGCAGAAGATCGCCTGCCAGGGCTGTGACATGGCCGCCAGCAACAGGGCATTGGCGGCGGTGCCGGTGGTGACGAGGAACACCGCCGCCTCAGGTGCCTCGAAGATGTCGCGCACCCGGTCGCGCACCCGGTCCATGATGTCATCTGCACCGTAGCCGGGGGCGTGGCCTGAATTGGCGTCCATCAGGGCCTGCATCACGGCCGGGTGGGCCGGGCCGGAATTGTCCGAGGCGAAATACATCAGATCGGCTCCTCTATGATATGGTCTTCCCATTCCTCTTCAGGGACCTCGAATTCGGGAACGGTAAAGCCCTGAACCGACACGCCGGCATCGTGGACGGACTGTGCTGTGCCGGAAATCAACGGATGCCAGTGAAACAGCGGCTTGCCCTCGTAGAGCAGCCGATAGGCGCAGGTGACGGGCATCCAATAGGCATTCCTGGAGATGTTGCCGGGGGTCAGGGTGATGCATTCCGGCACGAACTGGTGGCGGATCGCATATTGTCCGCAGCGGCAGGTTTCGCCGTCCAGCAGGCGACAGGCAACGCGGGTCAGTTCCACCTGCCCGGTCTCCTCGTCCTCAAGCTTGTTGAGGCAGCATTTGCCGCAGCCGTCGCACAGCGCCTCCCATTCGCGCCGGGCCATGTTCCTGAGCGGAACGCGTTCCCAGAACCGGTCGCGCAGGCCGTCGCGGTCTATCGGATCGCTCATCGCGCGGCCAGGATAGCGCGGGACTGGGCGCTGTCGGCATCCATCTGGGCAATCAGGGCGGGCAGGCTGTCGAACTTTTCTTCACCGCGCAGATAATCCACAAGGGCGACGGACAGGTGGGTGCCGTAGAGATCGCCGTGAAAGTCGAACAGGAAGGTTTCGATGTTGGGTCGGTTGGTCCCGAACATCGGGCGCACGCCGATAGAGGCCACGGCATCGTAGCTGCCCGCGTGAGGCCCGGACAGCACGTCGGCGCGCACGGCATAGACACCGAATTTCGGCGGATGCAGGCCCTCGATCGACATGTTGGCGGTGGGATAGCCCAGATCGCGGCCTCGCTGATCGCCCCGGATCACGGCGCCTTCGATGCGGTGCAGGTGGCCCAGCATCGCGGTGGCATCGCGCGGCCGCCCATCGCTGAGCGCCTCGCGGATCAGGGTGGACGACACGGTACCGGCATCGGCGCGCAATAGCGGTGCGATGGTGACGCCGAACCCCAGTTCAGCGCCGAAGCGTTGCAGATCCGTCGCCTTTCCGGCGCGCCCCTTGCCAAAGCAGAAATCCGCGCCGACCACGACATGGGACAGGCCCAGCCCGTCAGCGATGACGTTTTGCGCAAATTGACCCGGTGCGAGCGCGGCAAGGCCACGGTTGAACGCAATCTCATAAAGAAGGTCGATCCCCAGCTTTGCCAGCCGGTTCGCCTTGGCCTCGGCATTCATCAGCCGGAACGGCGCGGCACCGGGTGCGAACACCTCGCGGGGGTGCGGCTCGAACGTCAGGATGCCAAGGGGGCGTTCCAGGGCCTTGGCACGGGCGCGGGCGATGTCGATGACCGCGAGGTGGCCGGTATGGACCCCGTCGAAATTGCCGATCGCGACGCTGGCGCCGCGATCTTTTGGTGAGACGAACTGGTAATCGCGCACGATCCGCATGGCGCTGCGATAGCGGGCGGCGCGCAGGGGTGCAAG
>JBGTLJ010000511.1:0-1687 GCA_041744175.1 Oceaniglobus sp.
GCTGCTGGACGGCGAACGCGCCGTGGCCATGGGCATGGCGGCGCAGATCTCCGCGCGCGAGGGCCGGGCAGTAGAGATGTGACGGGCGCTTGCCGCGAAATGGCAAGGTTGCCGCATCCCGCAGGGGGCATCGCCCGCACCCTTCGGGCGGTTCGGGCGTTGCGCTGCATTGCCATGGGGCGGACAATTCGGTGCAGACCGCGCCGGAACCTCTGGATCCATCCCGAATACACCGCACGCGCCCTCCTGCAGGTTTCATACGGTATTCCGACGCGTTTCCGACAAGGCGTTTTGCCCGCTTTTGACCCGCAACGCGTCGCCAGAAGCGGCCGCCAAAAACTGCCGCCTTGTGCGTCCGCGTCACAGGATGTCGTATTTCGGCGATCCCGGGCAGGGTGCCGTACTAGGGTGTCCGCAGGTTCAGCAATGCCGGAGTGCGCGCGATGAAAACCCATGCCGAAGTCGTTGTAATCGGGGGCGGCGTCGTCGGCTGCTCGGTTCTCTATCACCTCACCCGGTTCGGCCTCACCGACTGCGTGCTGCTGGAACGCAGCGAGCTTACCAGCGGATCGACATGGCACGCCGCGGGCGGGATGCACACCATCAACGGCGATCCGAACGTCGCCAAGCTGCAAAAGTACACCGTTGATCTCTATAAGGAAATTCAGGAATATTCCGGTCAGGACATCGGGCTGCACATGACCGGCGGCGTAATGCTGGCCGCCACGCCCGAACGCTTCGACTGGCTGAAATCCATCATGGCCAAGGGGCGCTATCTTGGCCTCGACGCCCAGCTGATCACCCCGGGCGAGGCGGCGGAACTGTTTCCGCTGATGGATCCGACCCAGTTCGTCGGCGCACTTTATGACGAGGTCGAAGGCCATCTCGACCCCTACGGCACCACCCACGCCTATGCCAAGTCCGCCAGGAAAAACGGGGCGGAAATCGAACTCCACACCAGGGTCACGGCGCTGGCACGGCAACCAGACGGCGCTTGGCGCGTGACCACCGACAAGGGCGATATCATCGCCCAGCACGTGGTCAACGCCGGCGGGCTCTGGGCGCGCGAAGTCGGCCGCATGGTGGGGCTGGAACTGCCGGTGCTGGCGATGGAGCATATGTACCTTCTGACCGACGACATGCCGGAGGTCATCGAATTCAATGAAAAGACCGGACGTGAGATGCTGCACGCGGTCGATTTCGACGGCGAGCTGTACCTGCGGCAGGAACGCAAGGGGATGCTGCTCGGGACCTACGAAAAGGCCTGCAAGCCGTGGTCACCCAGGGAAACCCCCTGGACCTTCGGCCACGAACTGCTGGAACCCGATCTTGACCGGATCACCCCCAGTCTGGAGGTGGGGTTCCGCCACTTCCCGCCGTTCGAAAACGCCGGCATCAAGCAGATCATCAACGGCCCGTTCACCTTCGCGCCAGACGGCAACCCCCTTGTCGGGCCGATCCGCGGCCTGCCCGGATTCTGGTCGGCCTGCGGCGTGATGGCGGGGTTCAGCCAGGGGGGCGGCGTCGGCCTCGCGCTCGCCAACTGGATGATGCATGGCGATCCGGGCTTCGACGTCTGGGCCATGGACATCGCGCGGTATGGCGACTGGGCGACCATGAGCTACACGAACCCGAAGGTGCAGGAGAACTACTCGCGCCGCTTCTCGATCAAGTTCCCGAACGAGGA
>JBGTLJ010000512.1:0-8747 GCA_041744175.1 Oceaniglobus sp.
CCGGCCGCGACGGGGGGCGCGGCGAGCGCAGCACACCAATGCGCAGCGGCGCCGACACCACCCTCGGGAGCGCCGGGGGATCGGTTTTCGCGGCCCCGGGCGGAGAAACGGTGGACTGGGTCCCGATGCCCGCGGCGTCGACATTGCCGGATGCCGTCCGGGGCACCGGCCTTGGAGACCTGTCAGGCGCATCCGCCGACACTGCGCCTGCAAACAGGACGGCAATGGCGAACATGACTGCCCCGGCCCGGATCATTGCTTTTGCTTGTTCCGTCCGAAATCGGCGGCGTCGGTATCCTGCCCGGCCTCGATGATCCCCCTGCGGATCGCCCGGGTGCGGGTGAAATACTCGAACAGGTGATCGCCATCACCCTTGCGGATCGCCCGCTGCAACGCGAAAAGCTCTTCGGTGAACCGACCGAGGATTTCCAGCGTCGCGTCCTTGTTGTTGAGGAAAACGTCGCGCCACATGGTCGGATCGCTGGCGGCGATGCGGGTGAAATCCCGGAACCCTGCTGCGGAGTATTTGATCACCTCGCTGTCCGTCACGCGCCCCAGATCGTCCGCCACGCCGACCATCGTGTAGGCGATGAGATGCGGGGTATGGCTGGTCACCGACAGGACCAGATCGTGATGATCCGCTTCCATCCTCTCTACATATGCGCCCATTCCGACCCACAGGGCCTCAAGCCGGGCGATCGGGGCCTCGGGCATGCCGTCCAGCGGCACGATCAGGCACCAGCGATTGTCGAAGAGTTCGGCAAACCCCGATCTGGGGCCGGAATGTTCGGTCCCCGCGAGGGGGTGGGCCGGAACGAAATGCACATTGTCCGGCAGATGCGGCGCGACACAGTCGATCACTGCCCGCTTTACCGACCCGACATCCGACACCGTACAGCCGGGCGCGAGGTGGGGCGCAATCTCTTCCGCCACCTGTCCCATGACCCCCACGGGCACGCAGAGGATCACCAGATCGGCGCCCGCGACCGCCTCGGCGCTGGTCGCCATGATCCGGTCGCACAGACCCAGATCGGCCGCAACGGCGCGGGTGTCTTCGGACCGCGCGGTCCCGACGATCTCTCCGGCCAGGCCCGCCCGCCGCATGGCCAGCGCCATGGATCCGGCGATCAGCCCCAGCCCGATCAATGCCACCCGGTCGTAGATCCGGGTCAAACGGAACGGTCCTTGAACCCGGCCACCGCATGGACAACCTGCCGACACGACGCCTCATCGCCGACGGTGATGCGCAGGCAGTTGGGAAGCTTGTAGCCCGCCACCTTGCGCACGAGCAGACCTTCGGATCGAAGATGCGCCTCGCAGGCATCGGCCTCGGCGGCATCGTGGAACCGCGCCAGGACGAAGTTCGCGCAGGATGTGTCGCTGGGCACGCCCAGTTCGGCCAGTGCCTTGGCCAGCCAGCCGCGCAGACGGGTGTTTTCGGCGCGGCACCGTTCGACATGATCGGTGTCACGTAACGCGGCCTCTGCCGCCGCCATCTGAAGATCCGACAAATTGAAGGGGCCCCGGACACGATTGAGCGCGTCGATCACATGGGCAGGCCCGTAACCCCAGCCGATCCTCAACCCGCCGAGACCGTAGATCTTGGAAAAGGTTCGGGTCATGAACACGTTCTCGCGGTTTTCCACCAGCCGGGCCCCGCCATCGAAATCCTCGACAAACTCTGCATAGGCGCCGTCGAGCACCAAAAGCACATGATCGGGAAGATCGGCGGCCAGGCGCGCGACCTCGTTGCTGCCGATCATCGTTCCCGTGGGATTGGCCGGATTGGCGATGAACACCAGCCGGGTGCGGAACGTCACGGCGCCGAGAATCGAATCGACATCGACGCAGCGTTCGTGTTCGGGCGCCTCGATCGGGGTCGATCCGGCGGCAAGGGCGCTGATGCGGTGCATGGAAAAACCATGCTCTGTATGGATCACCTCCGTGCCCGGGCCGCCGTAGGCCTGACAGAGAAACGTGATGATCTCGTCGCTGCCCGCGCCGCAGATGATGCGCGCCGGGTCCAGACGGTGGATTTCGCCCAGTGCCGCGCGCAGGCCGGCATGGTCGCTGGAAGGATAGCGATGCAGGCTGTGGACGGATCTTCGGATCGCCTGTTTGGCGGCCTCGGACGGACCGAACGGATTTTCGTTGCTTGAAAGCTTGACCACGTCGCGCAGGCCATCGATCCTGCTGGCGCCTCCGACATAGGCGTCGATCTGCATCACGCCGGGCTTTGGCTCTATGGCATGTGTCATGGGCGCATCTCCCTCAGGGGCTTCTAGCGGGCCGTGAGGGGCAAGACCAGACAGCACTTTGGCCGGGTCCGACGACGCGAAAGGACCGCCGCGATCTGCCGCAGCGGTCCCTGTCAGGCCGGTAAGATCAATTCTGGGCGTAGTATTCGATCACCAGATTGGGCTCCATCTGCACTGCGTAGGGAACATCGCCCAGCCCGGGCGTGCGCACAAACGTTGCAGTCATCTTGGAATGATCGACTTCGAGGTAATCAGGGACATCGCGTTCCGCCAGACCCACCGCCTCGAGCACGACTACAAGCTGCTTGGATTTCGCTTGCACTTCGATGACGTCGCCTTCCTTGACGCGGTAGGACGGAATGTTGACCCGTTTGCCGTTCACCGTGACATGGCCGTGATTGACGAACTGGCGCGCGGCAAAGATCGTCGCGACGAACTTTGCGCGGTAGACGACGGCATCCAGACGCCGTTCCAGCAGGCCGATCAGGTTCTCGCCGGTGTCGCCCTTGACGCGCTCCGCCTCGGTAAAGATACGGCGGAACTGCTTTTCGGTCAGATCGCCGTAGTGACCTTTCAGCTTTTGCTTGGCGCGCAGCTGGAGGCCGAAATCCGACACCTTGCCCTTGCGGCGCTGTCCGTGCTGGCCGGGGCCGTACTCGCGGCGGTTGACCGGCGATTTCGGCCGTCCCCAGATGTTTTCGCCCATGCGGCGGTCGAGCTTGTACTTGGCAGAGGTGCGTTTGGTCACCGTCTGATCTCCTGTCATGTGGCCCCGTGCAGGGCGATGAAGGGCGTTGTCCTTTGGGTTTCCCCCGACAGGCATTCCCTTGCAGGAGCCGCCAACACCAATGAAAACGCCCCGACGGATCGGAGCGTGCGGCGGTCTTATCCCTTGTGGCCCCGGTGTCAAGGCCGGGGACCGGGTTTCGCTGATCTGGCAATCCCTGCCGCTGTGTACGGCCGCCCGCCCCGTCGGGACGGACAGCCGAAACACCGGAAACCGGCCTGAAGACCGTATCGCCCGGAAATCGGACGTTCCGAAAGCCCCGCCGGACCGGACGCGATAAATACGCGCGCGTCTGTCGAACCGGGCCGTGTGGCAGCGTGAAACGGCTGACCCCACAATTCACCGAAGCAGACCATAAGGGCGCAGAGGACCGCAGCGGCTTTGGTTTTGGAACTGGCCGCTGCGCATCGTCGCCTTTGGATCCGGCACTCGATAAATTGACCTTAGACGGGCCTGCGTTAACGATTCGTCAAATGTTTGCCGTGGCAGCGCGGGGATGGTGCGCCGAAGACAGTACGTGCGAAAGTGACGGTAAAACCCGCAGCGGGGCGGCCCGAAAGGTGGATGATTTGATGCGGCGACAGACCAGGAAGCGGGCGCGGCGCCGCGATTTGCGCCGATGCGGCAAGGAAGGCGCTGGCTAGTGCCCGAGGATCTGGCTGAGGAACAGCTTGGTGCGGTCCGATTTGGGATTCATGAAGAATTCCTCTGGTTTGTTCTGTTCCACTATCTGACCCTGATCCATGAAGATGACGCGGTGGGCGACCTGTCGGGCGAACCCCATTTCATGGGTGACGCACAGCATCGTCATGCCCTCTTCGGCAAGTTCGATCATCGTGTCGAGAACTTCCTTGATCATCTCGGGATCGAGGGCGGATGTCGGTTCGTCGAACAGCATGATGCGGGGTTGCATGCAGAGTGACCGGGCAATGGCGACCCGCTGCTGCTGGCCGCCGGACAACTGACCGGGATACTTGTCGGCCTGTTCGGGGATCTTGACCTTGTTGAGGAAATGCATCGCCGTTTCCTCGGCCTTTTTCTTGGGGGTCTTGCGCACCCAGATCGGCGCCAGCGTGCAGTTTTCCAGGATGGTCAGATGCGGAAACAGGTTGAAGTGCTGGAAACACATCCCCACTTCGGATCGGATCTTGTCGATGTTCTTGAGATCCGACGACAACACGGTCCCATCCACCGTGATCTTTCCGGCCTGATGTTCCTCAAGCGCGTTGATGCAGCGGATCAGGGTGGATTTGCCGGACCCGGACGGCCCGCAGATCACGATCCGTTCGCCGCGATAGACGGTCAGGTCTATGTCGCGCAGTACATGGAACGTGCCGAACCACTTGTTCATGTTCTCGATCGAGATCGCCACCTCGTCGCTGACCTTCATCTGGCCGGCGCCGGTGTCTTTGTCCGTGTCGATCATTGCCATGGGAATACCCTTTCTAGCGGTGGTCCGTGGCAAGCTGACGCTCAAGCCACTGGGAATATTGCGATATGCCATAGCAAACGACGAAGAACAGCAGCGCGGCAAAGCCGAAAAGCTCCCAATAGACGCCGTTCCAGTCGGTGCTGGCAAGGATCGGGCCGCGGATCATCCCGACCAGATCGAACATCGAGATCACCGACACGAGTGTGGTGTCCTTGAACAGCCCCACGGCGACGTTGACGATGCCCGGGATCGAGATCTTGAGGGCCTGCGGCAGGATGATCAGCCGCATTGCCTGGGCATAGTCCAGCCCGAGGCTGTCGGCCGCCTCGTACTGGCCCTTTTCAAGGGCGGCCAGCCCGCCGCGAACCACCTCGGCGATGTAGGCCGAGGCGAACAGCGTGATCATGATGATCACCCGCAGGATGAGATCAAAGTTGCTGCCCGGCGGCAGGAAATAGGCCAGCACGACGTTTGCCACGAACAACAGGGTAATAAGCGGCACGCCGCGGATGAATTCGATGAAGACGACACAGATCCCCTTGACCACCGGCAGGTGACTCTGGCGTCCGAGGGCCAGCATGATCCCCAGAGGCAGCGACAGCGACACGCAGACCACGCCGAGGATCAGGTTCAGCATGAACCCGCCCATGTCGCGGCTCGCCACCGGGTCCAGCGCGAGGAAGCGCGGCTCCTCTGCGGCCACGAATCCGCCCAGCCACCAGACCAGGACGGCCGCTACGATGCCGCCGAAAAAGCCCGTTGCGAAGGATCTGGCGACCAGCCGACTGTAGACGACATAGCCCGCGGCGATCCCCGCCATCGCCACCAGCGGTATCAGGATGGTGCCGCCCCAGATCAGGTAGAACGCCAGAAACGGATAAAGTGCTGTCAGCACCAACAGTTGCCGCGGAAAGACTTTGGAGAACAGCACCGGCGCAATTGCCCCGAACAACATCACGAAAGCGAACGTGGGCCGCCAGTACTGGTCGGATGGATATTTGAAGCCGAAGATCAACTGTTCCCAGCGGTCGGTGATGACGGCAAAGCAGCCCCCCCCGCTAGCGCCCGCCAGTTCGCGACATTCGCGGATGTCGCTGGCACGCCAGACCCCGTTGACGATCCAGGGAAGCGCGACAGACAGCAGCAGATACACGAGGTACAGGGTCACGACGGTCAGGATTGAATTGAACCAGCCCGAAAACAGGTTGGTGCGCACCCACTTCACCGCTCCTGCCTCGAGCGCCGGAGGCGGCGCCTGGGGGATCACCGTGTCGCGGACATAGGCGACGGACTGGGCGTGGGTATCGCTCATCTCACCGCTCCCTCAGCTTGACCGAGTTGTTGTAGAAATTCATCACGGTCGAGATCGACAGGCTGATAATCAGGTAGAACAGCATCAGCAAAAGCACCGATTCGATGGCGCGCCCGGTCTGGTTCAATGTGATGCCGCCAAGGGTGCCGGTGATGTCCATGTAGCCGACGGCGATGGCCAGCGACGAATTCTTGGTGATGTTGAGGTATTGCGACACCAGGGGCGGAATGATGATGCGCAGCGCCTGGGGCAGGATGATGAGGTTCATGATCCGGTTCGGACGGAGCCCCAGCGCGCCTGCGGCTTCGGACTGACCTGTCGAGATCGCCTGGATGCCGGCCCGCACGTTTTCCGCGATAAAGGCACCCGTGTAGATCGCCAGCGCGAACCACAACGCGATCAGCGAGCCGCGGATCTGCAGACCACCCTGGAAGTTGAACCCGCTCAGTTCCGGGTATTCCAGCGTGATGGGGCGCCCCAGAATGAAGAACATGAGCAGGGTCGGCAGAAAGAAGATTGCGACGCTGGGCCAGAATGTCGGGATGATCCGACCCTGATCGTAGAGAATCCGCACCGCGTAGCGACGCAGCGCAAAGATGCCGATCAGCGATGCGAAGAACGTGGCGACGACGATCCATCCTCCGGCACCCATCACCGGAATCGGCGTATAGATGCCCCGATTGGTCAATGCGAAGGCATTGAACAGCATGGTGGTATCCGGATCGTCACCTCGAAACGCACTGGGTGCGGGCAGGCTGACCGTCATGATCGAAAAGATGATCAGGATCCAGATCAGCACCGGCACATTGCGGAACGCTTCGACATAGACCGACATGATCTTGCGCACGAGCCAGTTGCTGGACAGCCGCAGGACGCCCGCGATGACGCCGATCACCGTGGCGGTGATGCAGGCCAGAACGGCGATGATCAGGGTGTTCAGGATCCCGACGATAGATGCCCTGAAGTGGGTGCTCTGGCTGTCGTAGGGGATCGGGCGTTGGTTGATGTCATAGCCGGACGGCGCGCCGAGAAAATCGTAGGAGATGTTCAGCCCCTGCGCGGCGAGGTTGTCGAACAGGTTACCGAGGAGGAATGCGATGACCCCGATCAGACAGATCAGCGCGATGAACTGAAAGGTGTAAGACCGATACCGGGTGTCGCTGAGCAGCATTGAGGGGCGAAAGCCGCCCTGCTGCGGATCGGTAAGTGCTGACATTGTGCCATCCCTGTGGCTGCCCGGGTCTGTCCTGGCGGCTTGACCGCTCTTTGCGTCCCGGATCTGTTGTCTTTCGTCGCGAAGCGCACGGCGGGCGCGGAGCGAACCGCGCCCGCCGCCGGATACTTAGCGGAACGGCGGCGCGTACATCAGGCCGCCGTTGGTCCACTGGGCGTTCAGGCCGCGGGCCAGACCGATCGGGGTGCTTTCGCCGATGTTCGTCTCGAAGATCTCGCCGTAGTTGCCCGATGCGGCGATTGCATTCCTGGCCCAGTCGTTTTCCAGACCGACCATCGCGCCAAGCTCGCCCTCCGTGCCCAGAAGCCGGTTGATTTCCGGGTTGTCGCCGGCAGCCGCCGACATGTCGGCGACATTGGCGGAAGTGATGCCAAGCTCTTCGGCGACGACCAGAGCGTAGAACGTCCAGCGCACGATATCGGCCCAGTCGCTGTCGCCATGGCGCACCAGCGGGCCCAACGGTTCCTTGCTGATGATTTCCGGCAGGATCACGTGATCGCCCGGCGCCTCGAACGTGGCGCGGCTGGCGGCCAGCCCCGATGCGTCTGTGGTATAGGAATCGCAGGCCCCGGCGATGTACTGCTGGATCGCTTCGGCATTGGTTTCGATCGGCACGGGCTCGTAGCTGATGTCATTGGCACGGAAGAAATCGGCCAGGTTCAGTTCGGTCGTGGTGCCGGTCTGGATGCAGATCGTGGCGCCGTCGAGATCCTTGGCAGACGTTACCCCAAGGGCCTTGGGCACGAGGAAACCCTGACCGTCGTAGTAGTTCACGCCGGTAAAGTCGAACTTGAGATCGGTGTCGCGGCTGTAGGTCCAGGTGGTGTTGCGTGCCAGCATGTCGACTTCGCCCGACGCAAGGGACGTGAAGCGGGTCTTGCCGGTCGTCGGGATGAATTCGACGGCATCGCCATCGCCGAGTACGGCGGCGGCCACGGCGCGGCACACGGCCACATCGAAACCTTCCCAGCGGCCGTCCGCATCGGGCGCCGCGAAACCGGCGAGGCCGGTGGTGACGCCGCAATTCAGTGTGCCGCGGGATTTCACGTCGTCAAGCGTTGCCGCCACTGCGGCGCCGGAGACAAGGCTGGTTACGGTCAAAGCACCAAGAAATATGGCTTTCTTCATTTTTTCCTCTTCCTGATTGGACCGCATTTCAAATATGCGGTTCTGCGGACCTTGTAGGATCCGACGATTTAATTGCTGATGGTGCCATAAGGATGCACCGATTTCGCGCATGCAAGTGTGGCGTTGTTCATCACAAAAGGTCAAGCACCCGATAACGAAATGTGATGAAAAACAAGGCAAACGACCTTGGGTCAGACTGGATCAGGTCCCATTTTCGGCAGATTGCATATCGCGGGCAAGGTCCAGGAACCGGTGCGCGTGGAGAAACGCGGCCCTTTTGCTGTGCGTGAGAGCCTCAGCATCGTCGTCCCGGCCCCATTGTTCCGCCTGCCAGTCCTCGTCGATGCGGGACAGGTCCCAGGCGACGGCGATCTTGAGCGCGCCCCTGGCAACCGCCAGGCCCAGGACGAACGATCCCGTCAGACTGACCAGATCGTGGAAGGCGACGATTTCGAATGCCGACATCGCATCAAGATGCGCGGTCAGCGTTGCAACGGCGGCGTCGGACTGCGCCACGGGCATGATGCCGGTGGTTACCCGAAGGTCTGCGCCCAGATCCGCGCGCGCCCAGTCGAGAACCGGGTCCCATCCCGCGG
>JBGTLJ010000513.1:0-3824 GCA_041744175.1 Oceaniglobus sp.
CGACATCCTCGGGGGTATCGACGATGCGACCGCCGCTCACAGGTGCCGCCGCACCCAGCCGAGCGCGGCGGAAATCGTTTCCAGCTTTGGACCCTCGGGCTGCAACGGCCGCCGGATCATCGCGACCGGCAAGCCCAGTCGGCGGGCGGCATCGAGCTTTGCCCGGCTCGACGCGCCACCGGCGTTTTTCACCAGCAACCAGTCGATGGCGAGATCCGCGAAAAGCCGCGCCTCATCGTCAACCGTGAAGGGGGGATTGCCGGACAGATAGTATCCGTTTTCGAACGGAAACGGATCGACCGGCGAATCGATCCGTCGGCAGATCATGAACCGGCCCACCATGTTGGCATAACGCCCTACCGTCTGCCGCCCGGTGGCCACGAACACGCGCGCGCCTTCGGAGATGTGGCGCGCGGCATCCTCTTCGGTGTTCAGGAACGTCCAGCGGTCGCCCGCGCCGGGCATCCAGGCCGGGCGCAGGAACTGGATGTATGGCACATTGTGATTTCGGCACAGGGTGCTGGTGCGATGCGACATGGCACTGGCGAATGGATGCGTCGCGTCGAGGACGGCACCGATCCTTTCGCGCGACAGGTAGTCTGTGAATCCCTCTGCCCCACCGAACCCACCGATTCGCGTGACCACGCCCAAGGCTTTGGGGGACCGGGTGGCACCGGCCAGCGACGCGATGACGGTCAGGCGGGATTCGCCGGCCAGCGCGGCGGCGACCTGCCGGGCCTCGCTTGTGCCCGCCAGCAAAAGCAGCCGCATCAACCAGCCCTGGCCTTGATCGCACCGGACCTGTCACACACGACGATATCCACGGCTATTCCCGTTCCCTCAACCATACCATCCAGTTCCCGCTTGGCCTGCACCGCGATGGCCGTGGCAAGGGGCGCGCCGGCGATGGTATACGCATGTAACACAGTTTGCGCCGATGTAACCTCCGGAACGCCGCAGAGTTGAGCGAGGGACGCGAAATCGACCCTGCTGCGCGAAGAATGGAGATCCCGTGCTCCCTGCGCCAGCTTGGCCAACTTGGCGATGCCGCCACCGATGGTCAGGTGCGATATCGGATGCCGGCACAGGTACTTGACCAGACCCCCCGCGAAATCGCCCATGTCCAGCATGGCGTGATCCGGCAGGCCGTAAAGCTGCTGCACTGCCTGTTCGCTCTGCGCGCCGGTACATCCCGCGACATGGACCAGCCCCGCGGCCCGGGCAACGTCGATGCCGCGATGGATCGACGCGATCCAGGCGGCGCAGGAAAACGGCCGCACCACCCCCGTGGTGCCCAGCACCGATAACCCGCCGACGATCCCGAGGCGGGGGTTCCAGGTCTTTTCGGCAATCGCCTCGCCGCCCGGGATCGACAGCGTGATCTCGATATCGGGGGCCTGTTCATACTCGGCCGCCAGTGCCTCGACTTCTGCCTTCATCAACTGGCGCGGGACCGGGTTGATGGCGGGTTCGCCCACCGCCAGCGGCAGACCCGGCCGGGTGACCGTGCCGATTCCTGCGCCGCCCCGGAACACCACACCGCCCCGGGACGCAGCGACGCGGGCGATCACCGTGCAGCCGTGGGTGACATCCGGATCGTCGCCCGCGTCCTTGACGATCCCCGCCTCGGCCCAGCCCTCGCCTGCGGCCCGGTGTGAAAGCGGCCAGACCGGAACCTCGCCGCGTGGCAAAACCAGCGATACCGTTTCAGGGAACGCACCGCCCCACAGCCGGATCAGCGCCGCCTTCACGGCGGCGGTCGCGCAGGCGCCCGTGGTCCAGCCACGGCGCAGTTCCCGGGTTTGCGTGCCTCTCATCCGACACAGCATAGGCGCAGGCCGCTCTGCCGCCAACGGCCGGTTTGGCGTCGCGGCCGGGCTTTGCGCCACGCCCGATCCTTGCCATAACGACGCGATGAGCGACTCGCCATCTCTGCCCGCTTTCGAGTGGCCCGTCATGCATCCAGGCTGGGTGTGGCTGTGCGGGGCCGGCCCCGGCGATCCGGGTCTTGTGACGCTGCACGCACTGAACGCCCTGCGCCAGGCCGACGTTGTCGTCTACGACGCGCTGGTCGAGCCTGCGATCCTGACCTGGGCCCCCGGGGCGCGGCACGTCTACGCAGGCAAGCGCGGCGGCAAGCCTTCGGCGGTGCAACGTGACATTTCCCTGCAACTGGTGGACATCGCGCGCAAGGGCAAACGGGTGCTTCGCCTGAAAGGCGGCGACCCGTTCGTGTTCGGACGCGGCGGCGAAGAGGCGCAGACTCTGGTGCAGCACGGAATCCCGATCCGGATCATTCCCGGCATTTCCGCAGGGATCGGCGGCCTTGCCTATGCCGGGATCCCGGTCACCCACCGCGACGTGAACCAGTCCGTCACCTTCGTCACCGGCCACGACCAGTCGGGCGATGCGCCGCAATCCCTTGACTGGGCGGCAATTTCACGCGGCAGCCAGGTGATCGTGATTTACATGGGGATGAAACACATCGCACGGATCGCGTCCGATCTGATGGCGGCGGGCCGCTCCCCGCACGAACCTGTCGCTGTCGTCATCAACGCCACGACGCCAACCCAGACCGTTCTGGAGACCACCCTTGGCACCTGTGCGCAGGACATCGCGGCCGCCGCCCTCGAGCCGCCCGCGATCATCTGCGTGGGTCGTTCGGTGCTCATGCGGCAGGCGCTGGACTGGCAAGCCATGGCGCAGGGTACTGCGCCCCGCAGTCTCGACCCTCTGGGCAGGGGCCGCCCGGCAGAATCCGCCTGATCGCTGCCGGAACGCGGGCCAAAAAAAAAGTCAAGGCGAATTTTCGGAGTCAAGACAGTTTCGCCCGGGAATTATTGACGGCTGCGCGGCAATTGCCATGCCGGTTTGCGGGAGGCAACAGAAGGGTTGGGCGGCATAGGTCTCCGATCCGGGCGGTATGATCGGAGCAGCCACGTCGAAACGGAAATCCAAGAGGGCAGGTAAAGGTCAAGGCAGGCAACGAGAGCGAATGTCCGGTGGCAAGCCGGAGAACAGGCCGACGGTACGCCCGCCCCAAGACGTTTTGACAATCGCCGTTCACCCCTGACAGCCCCGCGCCAACTGGTATAGGAGAATGGCGCACCATATACCGAGGTTTAGCCATGTCCGCCATCGTTCAAGGGCGCAGATGAACGCCGGGCTTGTGATCGCGGCCCCAAATTCGGGCAGCGGCAAGACCACGGTCACACTGGGTCTTCTGCGCGCTTTCACCCAGGCGGGCCACATGGCGCGCGGTGCAAAATCCGGCCCCGATTACATCGACGCGCGGTTTCACGAGGCGGCGTGCGGGCGCGCTTGCCTGAACCTCGACGCCTGGGCGATGTCCCATGACCGCCTCAGAGCCCTGGCGTCTGGGGACGGACTTTTGATCGTGGAGGGGGCCATGGGCCTGTTCGACGGTGCGCCGCCCCGGGGACTTGGATCCACCGCCGATCTGGCGTGCATCCTCGGCCTGCCTGTCGTGCTGGTGGTGGACGCCGGTCGGATGGCACAATCGGTGGCACCCCTGGTCGCAGGCTTTGCGCGCCATGATCCAAGGGTGCGGATCGCCGGCATCATCCTTAACAACGTCGGGTCTGATCGGCACGCGGCCATCCTGCGCGATGCTCTTGCGCCCCTGGCGATCCCGGTGCTGGGGGCGGTCCCGCGCCGCCCGGATCTATACAGGCCGTCGCGTCATCTCGGGCTGGTTCAGGCGGCAGAGAGCGACGATCTTGAAGCATTTCTCGACCGCGCCGCCACAGCCGTCGCGGGCGTGGTGGACCTGGGGCAACTGGCCGGGCTTGCCGCACCCCTGC
>JBGTLJ010000514.1:0-2979 GCA_041744175.1 Oceaniglobus sp.
GACGCGATCGAGGACGTCATCGCGCGTGACGGTGCGGATCGCGCGCATTACCTGCTGGACAAGGCGGTCGAGCAGGCGCGCGCCGCCGGCGCCACGCTGCCGTTCAGCGCCACCACGCCCTATCAGAACACCATCCCCGCCGACGATCTGCTGGAGATCCCCGGCGACGCCGACATGGA
Source organism: Oceaniglobus sp. (assembly GCA_041744175.1). Classification (GTDB taxonomy): domain Bacteria; phylum Pseudomonadota; class Alphaproteobacteria; order Rhodobacterales; family Rhodobacteraceae; genus Oceaniglobus. Next base: position 180 of record JBGTLJ010000514.1, read on the forward strand.
AGAGCGGATCCGCAACATCAACCGCTGGAATGCGATGGCGACGGTGGCGCGGCGCAACAAGGAGTCGTCGGAATACGGCGGCCACATCGCCAGCTTCGCCTCGGCGGCGACGATGTACGACATCGGGCTGAACCATTTCTGGCGCGCGCGCAGCACGATGCACGGCGGCGATCTGGTGTTCTTCCAGGGCCACGTCGTGCCCGGCATCTATGCGCGCAGCTTCATGGAGGGGCGCATCACCGCCGAGCAGTTGACGAACTTCCGCTCCGAAGTGGCGGGCGGCGGGCTGTCGTCCTATCCGCACCCCTGGCTGATGCCGGATTACTGGCAGTTCCCGACCGTCAGCATGGGTCTGGGACCCTTGATGGCGATCTACCAGGCGCGGTTCATGAAATACATGCACAACCGCGGCCTGATCGACGCCAGCGACCGCAAGGTCTGGTGCTTTCTGGGCGACGGCGAGATGGACGAGCCGGAATCGCTGGGCGCGATCAGCCTTGCCGCGCGCGAAAGGCTCGACAACCTGATCTTCGTCGTGAACTGCAACCTGCAGCGGCTCGACGGGCCGGTGCGCGGCAATTCCAAGATCATCCAGGAGCTGGAAGGCGCCTTCCGCGGCGCCGGCTGGGAGGTGATCAAGCTGCTGTGGGGACAGGGCTGGGACGACCTGCTGGAGCGCGATACTTCCGGCAAGCTGCGGCATCTGATGGACGAGACGGTCGACGGCGACTACCAGACCTTCCGGTCGCGCGACGGCGCCTATGTGCGCGAGCATTTCTTCAACAAGTATCCCGAGACCGCAAAGCTGGTCGAGGACATGACCGACGACGACATCTGGAAGCTGCGGCGCGGCGGGCACGACCCGCAAAAGCTGTATACCGCGTTCAAGCGCGCGACCGAGGTGGAGGGCCAGCCGACCTGCCTGCTGGTGAAGACCATCAAGGGCTACGGCATGGGCACCGCCGGCGAAGGCATGAACACCACCCACCAGCAAAAGAAGCTGGACCTGGACCAGATGCGGGCGATGCGCGACCGGTTTCAGATCCCGATCAGCGACGAGGACCTGCCGAAGGCGCCGTTCGTGACCCTGAACAATGCCCAGAAGGCGTATCTTTCCGATCGCCGCCAGGCACTGGGCGGGCCGTTCCCGCAGCGCCATTCGGTCGCCGACAAGCTGGAGATCCCCGCGCTGAAGGATTTCGACAGCGTCCTGAAGTCCAGCGGCGACCGCGAGATCAGCACCACGATGGCGTTCGTGCGGATCCTCACCACGCTGCTGCGCGACAAGAAGATCGGCGAACGGGTGGTGCCGATCGTGCCCGACGAAAGCCGCACCTTCGGGATGGAGGGCCTGTTCCGTTCGGTCGGCATCTATAACCCGCTGGGACAGGTCTACGTGCCGCAGGACCGCGACCAGATGAGCTATTACAAGGAATCCGTCGACGGCCAGGTGTTGCAGGAAGGCATCAACGAGGCCGGCGCCATGGCAGACTGGATCGCCGCCGCCACGTCGTATTCCAACCACGGGGTGCCGATGATCCCGTTCTACATCTATTATTCGATGTTCGGCTTCCAGCGGATCGGCGACCTGGCCTGGGCGGCCGGCGACAGCCGGGCGCGCGGCTTCATGCTGGGCGGCACTGCCGGGCGCACCACGCTGAACGGCGAGGGGTTGCAGCACGAGGATGGGCACAGCCACATCCTGTCCTCGACCGTGCCGAACTGCATCAGCTACGACCCGACATTCGGCTACGAGGTGGCGGTGATCGTGCAGCATGGGCTGCAGCGCATGTTCGTCGATCAGGACGACGTCTATTTCTACCTGACGCTGATGAACGAGAACTACCACCATCCCGAGATGCCGATGGGCGCCGAAGACGGGATCGTGCGCGGTCTCTACCGCCTGTCGAAAACCACCAAACCAGGCAAGAAGCACGTGAACATAATGGGCTCCGGCACGATCCTGGTGCAGGGCATGAAGGCTGCGGACTTGCTGAAGGAGGATTTCGGCATCACCGCCGATGTTTGGTCGGCGACCAGCCTGAACGAGCTTGCCCGCGAGGGGCAGGATTGCGCGCGGTGGAACCGGCTGAACCCGCTGGAGGAACCGCGCGTGCCCTACGTGACGCAGCAGCTTTCGGGAACGCAGGCGCCGGTGATCTGCGCCACCGACTACATGAAGACCTTCGGCGAGCAGATCCGCGGCTTCGTGCCGCAACCGTTCACGGTGCTGGGAACCGACGGCTACGGCAGGTCGGACAGCCGGGTGAACCTGCGCCGGTTCTTCGAGGTGGACGCGAACCATATCGCGGCGGCGGCGATGGTCGATCTGTACAAGGCCGGGCATGTCGACCGCGAGACGCTGAAGAAGGCGCTGCTGCGCTACGAGATCGACGGCGACAAGCCGAACCCCCGGCTGGTTTGAGGAGCGGCGCGCATGGCGATCGAGGTGAAGGTTCCGGACATCGGCGATTTCACGGATATCCCCGTGGTCACGGTGCTGGTCGCGGTGGGCGATACCGTGGCCGAGGAAGACCCGCTGATAGAGCTGGAATCCGACAAGGCGACGATGGAGGTTCCATCCTCCGCGTCGGGCCGCGTGGCCGAGATCCGGGTGGCCGAGGGCGACAAGGTGTCGGAAGGGTCGCTGATCCTGATCCTCGACGATGAAGAAGGCGGCGGCGGCTCCGACGTCGATGAATCGGACAAGAAGGCGGCCGGCAAGGACCCCGGCAAGGACAAGGAAGAGGTCTCGGGCAAGGCGACGTCGCAGCGGGCGGCACGGTCGAACGGATCGGGC
>JBGTLJ010000515.1:0-2949 GCA_041744175.1 Oceaniglobus sp.
CATCCTCGCCCCCGATGCGACCGACGTTCCCGCGAGAGGCAGCGTCGATCTGGTGATCGACGCGGTCGGCTATGCCGCCACCCGCGCCACCGCCTGCACCTATGTCCGGCAGGGCGGCACCATCGCCCATATCGGGCTCGGCGACGGCGAGGGCGGGCTCGACATCCGCCGCATGACCCTTCAGGGCATCCGCTTTTTCGGGATCTACACCTATACGACCGACGATTTCCGCCAGACCGCGCAGGCGATCTTCGACGGACGCCTCGGCACGTTCGACTGGATCGAGACCCGCGCCCTCGCAGATGGCGCGCAGGCATTCGCCGACATTCGCGCGGGCCGCACGGCCGCCGCCAAGATCATCCTGCAACCCGATACATGACGTCCCGCCTATCCAAGGAGAATATCAGCGTGTCCATCAGTTCCAAGATCGTGGACGATTTCGTCGCCAACGGCATCGAATTCATCACCACGGTGCCCTGCAAGCAGCTTGCCGGCGTCATCGAAGAGGTGGAGGCGCGGCCGGAAATTCACCACGTTCCCGCCAACAAGGAAGACGAGGGGATGGGCCTGTGCGCCGGGGCCTGGATGGGCGGCAAGCGTCCCGCCATCATCATGCAGAACACCGCCATCGGGGTGACGATTAACACGCTGGCGACCCTGACGCAGTTCTACCGGATGCCGCTGCCGATCCTGATCTCGTATCGTGGCGAATTGCGCGAACCCGTCGCCTGTCAGGTGGAAATGGCGGTGCACACCAAGGCGCTGCTGGCCCAGATGCTGATCCCGACCTATCATTTCCACCGCGAGGACGACGCAAGGGAACTGGACGCGATCCTGAAATACACCTTCATGTGCAACAAACCTGTGGCGATCCTGACGGATGCGTCCTTCTGGGGAGGCTACGGAGACCAATGATCCGTTCCGAAATCCTGCGCGACATCGCGCCGATCCTGCGCCCGCATCTTGTCATCTGCAACATCGGCCTCCCGAGCCAGGAATTGAACATGATCGACGACCAGCCCACCAATTTCTACATGCTGGGCACCATGGGTCTGTCGTCCTCCATCGGTCTTGGCCTGGCGCTGGCGCAGCCCAAACAGGTGATTTCCATCGACGGCGACGGGTCGGTGCTGACCAACCTCGGCACCCTGCCCACCATCGCCAACAACGTGGCCGACAACTTCATCCTGCTGATCATCGACAACGGATCTTACGGGTCCACCGGCGATCAGCCGACCTATGCCGGCAAGAAGACTAAGCTGGAAAAGGTGGCCGAGGCCTGCGGATGCGAAAATGTCGTCGTCTGTCAGGATGTGGACACCGGCAAGACGTTGCAGTCCGCGCTCGACAGCAAGAAGATGACCGTGATCGTGGTGAAATGCGACAGCGGCAATATCAAGCTGCCGGTGATCACCATGGATCCCGTGGTGATCCGCGACCGGTTCATGACTGCCGTGGCCAGCTAGGCCCGATGTTCGGCGCGCCCCGGATCCATTCCTATGACGACGCCCGTCGCCACGCACGGCGACGTCTTCCATGGATGGTGTTCGATTATATCGACGGGGCGGCGGGCGACGGCCACGGCGAGGCGATGAACCTTGCCGCACTGCGCGACCTGCGGCTGCAACCCCGGGTTCTGGTGGATGTGTCTTCCCGGGATCTGGGTGTACAGGTGTTTGATCATGACGCAAAGCTGCCCTTCGGCATCGCGCCCATGGGCATGTGCAACCTGTCGGGCCCCGGCGCCGATCTGATGCTGGCGCGTCTGGCCGCGAAGCACCGCGTGCCGGTGGGCGTGTCCACCGTCGCCTCCACCTCGCTGGAAACGATGATCGAAAAGGCCGAGGGTCACGCCTGGTTCCAGCTTTACTTCAGCGGCGACGGCACCGGCACCCAGCGCCTGATCGAACGGGCAAAGGCAGCCGGTTACCGCACCCTCGTGATGACCCTGGATGTGCCGGAGGTCGGCCGCCGCCCGCGCGAATTGCGCCGGGGCTTCACCATGCCGTTCCGCATCGGGCCAATGCAGTTCCTCGATTTCGCCCTGCATCCCCGCTGGTCCATCGGATCGCTGGTCGCGGGCAAACCCGACATGGCGAACTTCACCGAACCGGGGTTCCGGTTCGACCGCACTGAAAGCCGGGCGCGCGCCGACTGGACGTTCCTGAAAAAGCTGCGCGATCAGTGGGACGGCAACCTGGTGTCCAAGGGCGTGACGTCGGTGGACGACGCCCTGCGCCTGAAGAACGCCGGGGTGGATGCGGTGCAGGTGTCGTCCCATGGCGGCCGACAGCTTGACGGGGCCATCCCGCCGATCACCGCGCTGGCCGACATCCGTGCCGCGGTCGGTCCCGAATTTCCGCTGTTCTACGACACCGGCCTCAGATCCGGCGAAGACGTGGTCAAGGCCTACCTTCAGGGCGCGGATTTCGTGTTTTTCGGGCGGGCCATGCAATTTGCCATCGCCGCCGGGGGACGGGACGGTCTGGACCGGTTTTGCGACTTGGTCACGCAGGACGTCAGCCTTGCGCTGGCGCAGATCGGGCTTACCCGAATGCCTGGAAAAGGACGGCAGTCGCCGCCCGGCGCCCAATCATCGGGCACGTGATCGAACGCACGTCAAATTGATCCGTGTCATTGCCCTTTGCAACGCTATCATAGGGTAACGCGGGCAAGGGAACGGAGCATTCGGGGGCACGACGTGGCATTGATCAGGCAAATCATCATCGGCATGGTCCTGGTAGCGGCAACACTGGCGCTTTGGATCGTGTACGTTCCGGCGTCGCGTCCGTATCTGGAGCGCGCGGGCATTCTGGACCTGCTGGGCATAGAACCGGCTGAAGGCAAGACCTACGATGGCGGCCGCGGCTTCGGGGGTGGCGGGCCCGCGACGGTCATCACCGCGCCGGTGGGCGAGGCGGCGATCAACAACCGGATCGAGACCATCGG
>JBGTLJ010000516.1:0-3052 GCA_041744175.1 Oceaniglobus sp.
ACTGCCATCCTTTACCGCCCCGACCGCATGGCGCGCCCGGTGCGCGGGGCTCTGCCGATCCGTCCCCGCGATCTGTGGTCCGACGCACCGGACGATCCGGCCTACAACACAAGGGTGCGCGCGCCCCACCCCCACAGCCACGAACGCCTGCGCCGCGCGGATCCTCTCTACGATCTGGTGCTGGTCACGGACTGGAACGCAGATCCGGCGATCCCGCACCGGGGCTCGGCGATCTTTCTGCACCGCTGGCGCAAACCGCGCCACCCGACCGAAGGATGCATCGCCCTGCATCCCGTCCATTTGCAGCGTATCGCGCGGCAGATCGGGCCGCGGACACGTCTGATCGTGCGCTGAGCCGGGCGCGCCGCGTGTTGCGGTATTCCGTCGCCGATGCCGGATCAGCCCGTCACGCGTTCTCCGAAAATGGCCGATCCGACCCGCACGTGGGTGGCGCCGAACGAGATCGCCTTTTCGAAATCCGCCGACATGCCCATGGACAGGTCCGCCAATCCGTTGCGCGCGGCCATCTTCGCCAGCAGCGCAAAGTGCAGGCTGGCCTCTTCCTCGACGGGCGGGATGCACATCAGACCCCGCAGCGGCAGATCCATCGCCAGACAATCGGCGACGAACCCGTCCACCGCATCCGGCATCACCCCACCTTTCTGGCTTTCCTCGCCGGTGTTGACCTGCACGAACAGATCGGGGCACTGCCCCGCCTCCTGCGCCAGCCGCGCCAACGCTCGGGCCAGCTTGGGCCGGTCCAGAGAATGGATCGTCTGGAACAGATCGATCGCCTGACGGACCTTGTTGGATTGCAGCGGACCCAGAAGGTGCAGTTCCACCTTGCCGAACCGGTCGCGGAACCCGGGCCACTTGGCCGCCGCCTCCTGCACCCGGTTTTCGCCGAAACAGCGGTGCCCCTGTTCCAGAACGGCGGCCACCCGGTCGTCCGGCTGCACCTTCGACACGGCGATCAGGGTTGTGGCGCCCTCGGGACGGTCGGCTGCCGCCTCTGCTGCACGCAGGCGGGCTGTGATGTCTTCAAGGCTCATGGGGTCGGTCTCCGGGTCTGCGGGTTCCCTATGCCGGCCGGATCTGGAGGCAAAGGGGCAAACGCAAAAAAAGAGCGGGCCAAAGGGCCCGCTCTTTCCGTTTCGCCGATCCCTCTCGGATCAGAACGAGAACTTCACACCAAGCGATGCACGGATGTTTTCGTCAAAGCCGCTTTCGACGTGACCGGCCAGCGTTGCGCCGCCCAGGTCATAGTCGGCACCGGCGCCGTAGGCGAGATCGTTCTCGTTGAAATCGTTATTGTTGTGCGCGATGTAGGCCCGGCCGGTGATCGCACCGAACTTGTAGTTGCCGTACAGCGTGATGGTTGTCTCGTCCTCAAGATCGTCGTCGATCACGTCGATCAGGTCTTCACCGGTCGGGTTGGTGTAGTTGATGTGCAGACCGACGTTGGCAAGGTCGTTATAGGCGTATTCCGCACCCAGGAAGTAGACGTCGTTGTCCTCGATGCTGCCTGCATCCAGCGCCAGCGCAGCTGCCAGGGTGAACCCGCCGAAGACATAGTCGGCAGCAAGGCTCAACTCTTCCGTGGCGTCCGAATCCCTCTGGTCCGGCGTGATGTAGGACATCTTGAGGTTCGCACCGGCGATCGAGTAGGCGGCGAAGATGCCCATCCGGTTGACCTGGCCCTGACCATAGGGGTTGGTCGAGTAGGAATAGTAGCTCTGCTCGGCATACGAACCGAAGGTCTGGCCGATAAAGCCCATTTCGGAGTTGTACAGCAGCGCGACGGTGTCGAATGCGGTGTTTGCGTTGCCGACTTCGACGCGAAGGCCGGCAAATTCGGCGAACACGTAGGCGGCGTTCAGGCGGGCGGCGCCACGCTCAATGCTCTGGGTGATGGGCTGACCATCTTCGCCCATCTCATCGGTGTTCAGGTCACCAAAGGCGATGTTGTTGTTCGAATCGTACTGCATCCGGATCCGGCCACCCATGGTCACGCCGACGTCGGTTTCCTTGGACGCGGTGATGTTGAACCGCAGACGCGTGTTGATCTGAGTGTCGCGCCCGTCAAGTCCGCCGGAGTCCTCGACATACAGCGCGCCGACGCGGGCGGTACCGGTGATGGTGACGTTTTGTGCAGCCGCAGCACCGGCCGAAAGAACGATTGCAGTCGTTGCAAACAGAACTTTTTTCATTTGTGTTTCCCTTTTTACATTCTGCGAGACTATCAAACCGTCTGGCCGGATTGACTGGAAGCTGTTTCGCTTTCCTGCCGCCGTTTTGCAATCGGCCTGATACCCCGCACCCAAGGACACCACCGAATGATGCGCGTTTGCCACAGTGAAGTGGCGGGGAAATGCGTGCCGGGAACGTGGCCCGGCGTGCCTGTCTGCGGCATCGAAAAAGCGCCCGCACACGTTCCGGCGGGACCGCAGCGGCGCGGTCGCGAACCGGGGGGCAGGCCCTGAACGAAGGGCTTGTGACATGCCGTCCCGCTCTCTAGTAAGGTGCCATCGCGGCTCCGCCCATCAAAGCGGACCGGGCAATGACGCGCGTGAACGACGGGGGCGGGACGATGGCAGGCAATGGCAAGACCGCGTATGCCGCCATTCTGGCGATCGTCTTGTCGGTGTCGGCCTGCAGCGACGGCGGTCTTTTCGACCGCAATGCCGAGGCGCAAGATCCACAGTCCGTGCGCGACGAGGGACCGTCGATCTTTGCCCTGTTCGCGAATGCCGACGATCCCAACGTCACCATCGAGGTCAACAAGTACATCTGGAACGCGGCGCAGCAGGTGCTGAATTTCATGCCCGTCGAATCCGCCGATCCGTTTTCCGGCGTCCTCGTCTATGGCTACGGTACGCCGCCGGGGGGCGGTCAGGCCTACCGCGCCACCGTCTATGTGCAGGATCCGGCGCTTGACGCGCGATCGCTGAACGTCGCGCTGCAATCGCGCGGCGGGCCTGCAGGGGTCGATACCGTGCGCGCCATCGAGGATGCGATCCTGACCCGCGCGCGGCAACTGCGGGTGCGCGAC
>JBGTLJ010000517.1:0-1544 GCA_041744175.1 Oceaniglobus sp.
ATGATCCAGCTCTTGTCCAGCTGTCCGCCGGCGATGCCGATGGTCTTGCCCTTCATGTCCGCCAGCGTCTGCGCGGGGCTGTCGGCGGGGACCAGCAGGCCACCCACGGCGCGCGAATAGGGGATGAAGACGTAATCCGACCCCGCGGCCCGCTGCCGCGCGACCCAGATCCAGTCGCTGACGATCATGTCCACGGCACCGCCCTGAAACGCGATCTGCGCCGCGTCACCCCCCGCCATGCCCTGCACGTCGAGGGTAAAGCCGTTGTCGGTGTCGAAGCCGTAGTGCTTGATGGTGTCCAGTTCCCAGTTCACGGTGCCTGATTCCTGCACGGCGGCCCGGATCGTCGCCTCTTCGGCGCTGGCGGCGGTAGCCTGCAGCAGCAGCGCTGCGGTGATCGCTTTCAGAAACGTCATGGTCGTCCTCCCTCACAGGCCCCCAGCCTACAAGGGGCGTCGGGCGTCGGGCACCACGACTAAAGGCGCAGGGGCCCGTTGTCGATCAGCCGTCCCCGCCCACGCGCCGCTTACGACCATGGTGTCATTTCGCCGCCGCCCGTTCCCCACGATAGTGTGATCAGGCCGGACCCTGCGCACAGACGCCGCCACGGCCGGGGAGAGTCACAACAACTGGGAGGAGAACGCGATGAACAGGTTCATCACGACCGTGACGGCCATGATTCTGGCAGGCACCATGGTGCAGGCGCAGGTCACCGACGAGGATATCGCCAACGACGCCACCATCACCACGCAGGTCGTGACCAACGGCATGGGGCGGTCGCTGCAGCGGTATTCGCCGCTCGAGATGATCAACAAGGACACCGTGAAGAACCTCATGCCCGCCTGGGCCTACTCTCTGGGTGGTGAAAAGCAGCGCGGTCAGGAAACCCAGCCGATCATCTATGACGGCATGATGTACATCACCGGGTCCTACAGCCGCATCTATGCGGTGGACCTGAAGACCGGCAAGGAAGTCTGGCAATACGACGCCCGCCTGCCCGAAGGCATCCTGCCCTGCTGCGACGTGGTGAACCGCGGTGCGGCGATCTATGGCGACAACATCTACTTCGGCACGCTGGACGCGCGCATGGTGGCCCTGAACCGCAAGACCGGCGACGTGGTCTGGAACCAGAAGATCGCCGACTACAAGGCCGGCTATTCCTATACCGCAGCCCCGATCATCGTGAACGGGCTGGTCATCACCGGCAACTCGGGCGGTGAATTCGGCATCGTCGGCGAAGTGCAGGCGCGCAACGCCGAGACCGGAGAGATCGTCTGGACCCGCCCCATGATCGAAGGTCACATGGGCACGCTGAACGGCACCGAATTGACCATGACGGGCACGCTGAACGCGACATGGCCCGGCGACATGTGGAAGACCGGCGGCGGTGCGACCTGGCTTGGCGGATCGTATGACGCGGACACGGACACGCTGGTCTTTGGCGCGGGCAACCCGTCGCCCTGGAACAGCCACCTGCGCAATGCCGGCACGCCGACCGAAGGCAACGCCGGCGACAACCTCTATGCCGCCAGCCGCGTCGGCAT
>JBGTLJ010000518.1:0-10891 GCA_041744175.1 Oceaniglobus sp.
CGCTTGCGCTCATGGGGATCGGCGGTGTCGGCGGCGTTGGCATGGCCCTGGAACCAGCGCAGCCCGGCCAGACGACCGGCGGCATCGGCAACCTTTTGCGCGCCCGCGTCCAGTTCGCTGCGGATGTCGGCTGCGGGCTCCTGGCCGTCGATGGTCTGAAGACTGGCGACAAGGGCCGGGTGCATGAAGGCGGCGATGGGCAGATCGCGGCTCAGTGCCATCTGATAGACCTCGGCCATCTCCGCCGCGAATTCCGCCGATCCGGCAGCCGGGGCGGGCGGCATGGTCAGGGATGCCGGATCCGGCCCCTCGCCGACGTAGGCATGGCCCGCAGTCGGGCTTTCCCACTGGCGATAGGCCACTTCGGGGGCCGGGAAATGCGACAGATCCTCGCCGATGAACGTCCCGCGATAGGGCTTGACCTCTGCAAAGATGCGCGGGTCGTGGGACGCGGTGCCGTCGATGAACCCCTGATAGTCACCGGGGGTCGTCATCAGGCCGTTGAAACCGTGCGGCAGGCCCTTGGTGAAGTTGAAGATGTACGGCGCGGCATTGTCGCTGTTGGCGCGATGGTCCGGGTTGGGCGCGGCGTTGGACATGTCCGACGCGTCGCGGCGGACCTTGCCGGCCGCGATGTGGCGGTCCGGATCGGGAAAAACTGGTTTGATCGTCATGGTATGGCTCCATCCGAAATAAGGGCGTTGCCTGGGGCCGCAGCCCCCGGCCTGCCGGTCTGAAAAGACGATCCCGTTCCAAACGGTGCCGGGAAACGCACGGCCGCCGACCGGAAAAGCGGCCGGAGGGAAAGACGTCGTGCGGTCCGGGAGTGCTCTGGCGACGGGATCGTGGGGGGACGCTAGGGGGCGCTGCGCCGGCACCGCGTTAGGTGCCGGGGCGATTCCCGTTAACGCAGCGTCAATCTTTAAAAAATTCTGCGGATCAGACCCGGGGTCTGGCCTGTACCGTGTTGCGGCCGCGTTCGCGCACCCAGATGACCAGGCCCGATGCCACGATGATGGCGGCGCCGACCAGCGTCGCGGCATCTGGGACGTCCGCGAACACCAGATAGCTGGCGGCGGTGAGATACAGCATGAACGAATAGGTATAGGGCATCAGGGTGGTCGGGGTGGCAAAGCCGTGGGCGCGGGTCAGCGCCTCGTGACCCAGCCAGGCCAGCGGCCCGAGCCCGATCATCAGCACCCAGTCGAGCGGCGTGGCGGGCGTCTGCCACGCCCAGAGAGCCAGCGGCAATGTCACCAAACTGCCCAGCGCGCCGACGTAGAACTGCATCGTCTCCGTCGCCACCACCCCCGACAGGCTGCGCGTCAGGATCGAATACATTGCCAGCGCAAAGGCGTTCCACAGCGGCAGCACCGCGATCCAGCTGAATTCCTGTCCGAACGGGCGGATCACCACCAGCACCCCGACGAACCCCAGAAGGATCGCGCCCCACCGCCAGCGGCCCACCGCCTCGCCCAGCAGCGGCATCGACAGGGCGCAGACGATGATCGGCGCGGAAAACATGATCGCCGAGGTGATGGTCAGCGACAGGTATTTCAGCGCGACGAAATTCGCCACGGTCGAGGACAAGAGGAACGCCGAGCGCAACAACACCAGTCCCGGGCGCGGGGTGGCAAGGCTGGCCAGATCCAGCCCGCCCCGCATCAGCAGCGCCGTCGAGATCGCGAAGGCACCGAAATAGCGCATGAAGGCCAGCTGAAGCGCCGGAAGGCCCGCCAGCACCATCCATTTGACCGAAGTGTCCACCGCCGCGAACATCAGATACGCCAGCAGCATCAGCGCGATGCCCACCTGTGCGCGGTCCTCGTTGGCGCGGGCGACGACCCTGCTCATCGGCGGGCAACAGCAGGCCGAATCTGGAGGGAACTGCCTGACCGCCTCGCGCGCGACGGCGTGACGATCGCTGCCTCACGGCGGGCGGGCGATGCCTGTTTCAAGCTGACCTTGTCCGCTCTATCTGAACTTTTCGGCGTAGAAATCCACCATTTCCGGCACCAGCCTGTCACCCCACCCGGCATCCACGGCCATGCCAAGCCCGTTGCGCGCCGCCGTGCTCATGACGCTTTCCGCGCCCGCCTCTGACGCCATCCGGGAGTAATAGCCGACATCCTTGTGGGCGTTGGCTATGGCAAAGGCCAGCATTTCGGGGTTGCCGTCCACCGCATAGGCCTTGACGAAATCCATCATCCCGGATTTCAGCGGCCCGGCCGACATCACGTCATAGAGCGACTGCCGCTCGACCCCCATCTTGTCGGCCATGGCAAACGCCTCGGACATGGCGTTGGCGGTGGTCATGGCAAAGAAGTTGTTGATCAGCTTGATCGTGTGCCCCGAGCCTAGCGCACCGAGGTGAAAGACGTTTTCGCCCAGATCGTCGAGCACCGGTTTCACCTTGTCGAAGGCCGCCCTGTCGCCGGCACCCATGATGTTCAGCTTGCCATCATAGGCGTGTGACGGCGTGCGCCCCAGCGGCGCGTCCAGAAACGTGCCTCCGGCGGCGGCGACCTTTTCACCCAGCACGGTGGTGGAGGCGGGCAGCGAGGTGCCGAAGTCGATCACCACCGCGCCGTCGTTCAGCCCGGCGATCACGCCGTCGTCGCCCAGCATCCGGGATTCCACCTGATCCGACGTGCCCATGCACAGCATCACGATGTCGCTGGCCGCCGCCAGATCGCGGGCGGTCGCCGCCTCTGTCGCGCCGTTGGCGATCGCCTTGTCGATCCGGGTGCGGGTCTTGTTGCCCATCACCGTGAGTGAATATCCCTTGTCCTGAAGGCGCTGCACCATGGCCGCCCCCATCAGGCCCAGGCCGATGAAACCGATTTTTGTCATCCCAGATCTCCTGTCTTGTCCAGTGTGAGGGGGCCGCGCCGCGGCAGCCCTGTCCCCCTGTCATCCGTTCCGTCATCCATCCCGTCGTCTGCCCGGGGGTCGCGGCCGGGCGGTGTTTCGGGTCCGTGTGCCGTGGCACAGGAATCCGTCCTTGCGGCGCGAATGGCAAGGGCGGTGTTGCATCGCCCGCGCCGTGCACAGGGGCCGCATCGCACCCTGTCAGGCCACCGTGTCGAAGGCCCGGGATTTCAGTTTCTTCTGAATTTCGTAGATCGTGAAATTCTCGGTCGGCAGGGGTGCGGGGATCCGCGCGCCAAGGCTCTGCACCCGTGGCGTCAGGGTCGGCGTGCCGCAAAGCATCCGGCTGTCGTATTCCGCGATTCCGTTCCATTTCGTCAGCGACCCCATGATCGGAAACGCGTCCGCCGCCATCATCTCGTAAAACAGCAGGCGGCGGTCGCGGTCGCTGCGGTTGACGGCAGAGCCATGGACGATGCGCCCGTGATGGATGCTGATCGACCCGGCGGGCCCGGTCAGCGCCACGGCATCCTTCATGTCGAATCCGCAGGCGGCAAGGTCCATTGCGCCCGCGAACACGCCGTCCACATGGTGGTCGTGGATCGCGCCGCGGTGGCTGCCCGGAAACACCATCAGCGGGCCGTTTTCCTGCGCCATGTCGTCGATGATCACGGCGACGGCCAGCACATCGTCGTTGGTGTGCGGATAGAAGGCGAAATCCTGATGCCATTCCACCGCCGCGCCGTAGCCTGCGGATTTCATGTTCAGCTTGGTGGTGTGCAACCGCAGCGACGGCCCGATCAGATCGCGCACGGGGGCCAGCACGGCATCGGACACCATCAGATCGCGCATCACCGCGTTATGGGTATGGGGCAGCTTGATGCGCCGCACCCGGGGATTTTCGGGGGTGTGCGTATCCTCGAGGTCGATCGTGTCGCTGCTTTCGCTCAGGGTGCGGGACTGTTCGACATAGCCCGCGATTTCGGCGCGGATGGCGTGCAGCGTGGTATCTGCGATCCGGTTCTCAAGCACCAGATAGCCCTGCTCGTTGTAGGATGCGATCTGGTCGGGGGTCAGGGTTTCGGGCATGTCAGCCTCCATCAGAAATGATCAGTCCGTCGTTGCACACCAGTCGATATCAGGGTCGCCCGGGGTCCAGAGTTCCACCACGTCACGGTTGAGCAAAAGCTCGGTCAGGGTGCGGCCCCTCTCAAGTTTCTGTCTGTAAACGACAGCAAGAACCCTGCCCGAAAAAGAGTCGGCCTCGACATGTTCTAGCCGTACTTCGGTTTTGGGTGGGATCAGTTCTCTCAACGCTTCCTTGGCTGCCCTTGCCCCCAGCGCCTCTTGGGGGCATTGCGGGCGAAAGAGTTCCGGTGCGTCTATTCCGGCAATCCGGACGCTGACGGTCGATGAAATCGTTGGCCAGATCTCGATTTTTGCTTCAAAGTTGTCGCCGTCAATGACGCGCACGACCTCTCCGAAATAGGGCCCGGCAAACTCTTCGGCGAACGTCGCGGTCGTGGCCAAAAGTCCGGCGAGAACAGCTAGAGTCGCTCTTTTCATTCCCGTTCTCCTGCTCACATCACCGCCCCGATCTGCCAGGGGACGAATTCGTAATCGCCCAGCCCCTGCGCCTCGGATTTGGTAACCTCGCCCGACGCAACGCGCAGGATCATGTCATAGATCTCGCGGCCCTTTGCCTCCAGCGTCACGCCGTCGCTCAGCATTTCGCCGGCGTTCACGTCCATGTCCTCGGTCATCCGGCCATACATCTCGGAGTTGGTCGCAACCTTTATGGTCGGCGCGGGTTTCGATCCGAATGCGGATCCTCGCCCGGTGGTGAACACCACAACCTGACAGCCGCCCGCAATCTGGCCGGTCACGCTGGCCGGATCGTATCCGGGGCTGTCCATGAAGGTGAAGCCCTTCGCGGTCACCTCTTCGGCGTATTTGTAGACCCCCGTAAGGGGCGACGTGCCGCCCTTGGCCGCCGCGCCCAGGGATTTTTCAAGGATCGTGGTCAGCCCGCCCTTCTTGTTGCCGGGACTGGGATTGTTGTCCATCGACCCCTTGTTGCGGACGGTGTAATCCTTCCACCACTCGATCAGGCCCACCAGTTTCTCGCCCGTGACACGGTCCACCGCGCGCCGGGTCAGCAGATGCACGGCGCCGTAGATTTCCGGCGTTTCGGCCAGAACCCCGGTGCCGCCCTGGGCCGCCAGCAGATCGCAGGCATGGCCCAGCGCGGGGTTGGCGGTTATCCCGCTCCAGGCGTCCGATCCGCCGCATTGCAGCGCGACCTTCAGATCCGAAACCGGGCATTGCACGCGCACGCATTCATTGGCGATGGGCAGCATGGCGCGGACCTTTTCGATCCCCGCCTCGATGGTGCGGCGCAACCCGGCGACCCCCTGGATGTTCATCGCCTGGAATGTCGGCCCCTGCTTCAGACCCCAGGCGTCCAGCAGCCAGTCGATCTGGTTCATCTCGCAGCCGAGCCCGACCATCAGCACGCCCGCGTGGTTGGGGTGGCGGGCATAGCCCCACATCACCCTCTGCAACGCCTCGAACCCGTCGCCGTCACCGGCCATGCCGCATCCGGTGCCGTGGACAAAGGCGCAGACCCCGTCGACATTGGGATAAGCGGCGAGTTCGTCCGGGCCGAACGCATCGGCGATGCGGCGCGCGGCGGTGGCAGAACAGTTCACCGATGTGACGATGGCGATGTAGTTGCGGGTGCCGACCTGGCCATTGTCGCGCCGGTATCCCATGAACGTGTCGCCGGACGCCGGCACCACGGGCCGCATGTCGGTGCCGAATTCGTAATCTACATCGGTGTTGCGGAATTCGGTGTTGTGGGTGTGGACATGGGCGCCCGGCGCGATGTCCTCTGACGCCAGCCCGATGAACTGGGCATATTTGCGGATCTGGTCGCCGCGCGCGATGGCTCGGGTCGCGATCTTGTGGCCCGACGGGATCAACCCCGTGGTGACCACCCCTTCGACAGCATGCCCCGCCGCCAGACCGCGCGTCGCCGTCACCACGTTGTCGTCGCCATCCAGCCGGATGAAATCAGCCATGTTCACGCTCCTCGCCGCGGACGTCCTTGGGGTCGGTTCTCAACCCATCGCCCCGCCGATGCAAGCGGCACCATCAGTCCAGCAGGATCGACACGATCGGCGGATAGATCAGCAGCACTGACAGCGCGCAGAGCTGCACCACAATGAACGGCAGGAACCCCTTGAAGATGTCGGTCAGCGAAATGTGCGGCGGCGCCACGGACTTGAGGTAGAACGCCGCCGGGCCAAAGGGCGGCGACAGGAAGGAAACCTGCATGTTCATGCAGAACACGACACCGAACCAGATCGCGATATGGCTGGGGTTCAATTCACCGAGAAAGCCGATCTCTTCGATGGGAAGCCGCTGCACGATGGGCAGGAACACCGGAATGATCAGCAGCACGATCCCGACCCAGTCCATGAACGCGCCCATGAACAGCAGGATCACCATCATCACAAAGATCACGCCCATTGTCGGAAGATCGGCCCCGACCACCAGATCGGCCACGTAGACCGGCCCGCCCGCGATTGTATAAGCCCCGGCAAGTGTTGCCGCGCCGATGGTGACCCAGATGATCGTGCCGGTGGATTTCAGGGTCCGCATCAGCGAATCCCAGACCAGCTCGAACGACGCCTCGCCCCGGAACATCGCGATGATCAGCACCGCGACCGCCCCCATGCCGGCCGCTTCGGTGATGCCGGTGATGCCGCCGTAGATCGACCCCAGCACCACGCCGATCACCACGATGGGCGCGACAAGGCCCTTGCCCATGCTCCAGCCCAATGCAGAGCGCGCCCGCCCGAAGATGAAAAAGATCAGCACCAGCGACACCGCGATCAGCCCGCCGAAGATCGGCAGGTAATCCGCCGTGCCCAGCGCGATGGCATCGCCGGTGTTGGACGCGTTCTGGCCCGCCAGTTCGAAGAACAGCGCCCGCAGGAACAGGAACGTCGAGAACGCCCCGACGAGGATCGTCAGGAACGCCGCGAACAGGGCCGCCTTTGCCGAACCCCCCGGTTCACCCGGCACGGGCGGCGGCAGCGGCGCGTCCTCTGGATGCAGCTGGGTCCGGGCGACGATATAGAGGATGATGAACGACGCCAGCATGAACCCGGGCAGGAACGACGCGGTGAACAGCGCCTTGATCGAGGTTTCGGTGATCAGCCCGTAGATGATCAGCACGATGGACGGCGGAATCATCGTGCCAAGGCAACCCGATGCGCAGATCGTGCCGATGGCGAGGTTCTGGTTGTAGCCGAGGCGCAGCATCTGGGGCAGCGCGATCAGGCCCAGAAGCACCACCTCGCCACCGATGATCCCGCTCATCGCGGCCATGATGACGGCCATGATCGACGTGACGATGGCGATTCCGCCCCTGGTACGGTTCAGCCAGACGTTCAGGGACGAATACATGTCCTTGGCGATGCCGCTGCGTTCCAGCAGCGCCGCCATGAAGATGAACAGCGGAATCGATATGAGCACGTAATCCGTCAACAGCCCATAGATCTTCTGGGCCAGGATGTTGAGCGGCCCCGATCCCGGGCGCCCGGTCAGGATGCCGTCGCCAAAGGTCCAGGGTTGCAGGATCAGCGTCGGCTCGAATTTCATGACCAGCACGACCACGGCCATGAAGGCGCTGGCCATGCCCAGCGGCATGCCGATGGCGAGCAGCACCATCAGGCCCAGCAGCAGGACCAGCGAGATCGTTCCGATGTCCATCTATCGCTGTCCCGTTCTGCTCTGGATACTGCCGCGGGTCACGTCCTCGTCGCCGACGCCTTCGGCCCCCACCGCACGGCGCAGGCGCGCCAGTTCGTCCTGGTCGATGTCGTCGGCGGCGGTGTGGATCACCGGTTCGGCGTTCCAGTCGCAGACCAGGTTGATCGCCGACTGGATCGCCACCATCACGACGATGAACAGCACGAGGATCTTCAGCGTCGCGGGGATCGGCGGATCGAACGCCGTGCCGAATGTTTCCCAGCGGGCGAACTTGGCGAATGCCTCGCCATAGCCGCCATAGACGAGGAAGAACGCGAACAGACCGATCAGAACGGTCGAGATCACGTCGCAGGTCCGCTGCGCCCAGCGCGGCAACAGGTCGTAGAGCAAGAAGATGCGGATGTGACAGCGTTGCTGCATGGCATAGAGCCCCGAGCACATGAAGACGAACCCCGCCAGCCAGAGCGACAGTTCGTTCGCCCAGAGCGTCGGCGCCTCGAACACGTAGCGCAGCACGACCTCGTAAATCATCACGCTGGTCAGGATCACCACCAGCATCATCGTCACCCGGCCGACGAAAACCGCCAGCCGGTCCACCAGGCGCCAGTCTTCGTATTCCATCGCGGCGCGGCGCACCGTCGTGACGCCCAGTGCAAGAAACACCGGCACCAGCACGATGGCCGCCAGATCGACAATGTCGATCCGTCCGCCGAACACGCCGGGCAGGCCCGGCGCCACGTCGATACGCCCGTAGAGCGCGGCAAGCTGGTCGCCGTGGCCGCCCCAGTCGAGGATGAATGCCGGCATGTGCCACGTCACCCATCCCGCGACGAGGATGAACGCCAGCGGCACGAGCCATTCGGTCAAGCTGCCTGATTTCGGATCCATGCTGCCCCTTTCGGGCCGGACCGGCCCGCTGGGCACTCGGTCAAGGATGTGCGGGCCCCCGGAACCGGGAACCCGCCGCAGTCGCTCTTGCCGTCTATTCCTTGGCGACAAGGCCCAGCTGGTCAAGATAGGCCAGGTGGGATTCGACCAGTGCCTTGGCTTCGGGCGTGTCGGCGAATTCCGGCCAAGTGCTCTGGGCCGCGGTGCGGAACTGCGACAGGTTGTCTTCGTCCCACGCGCTGAGCGTCACACCCTGCTCGCGCAGTTCCGACGCTGCCTGGGCGTTCAGCTTTTCGAACGTCAGCGCGGTGCGCAAAGCAAGGCTTTCCATCGCGGTCGAGATGATGGCGCGGTGGTGTTCGGGCATCGCGTCCCACACCGCCTTGTTGCACGCCAGGTGGTCGGACGGCATCGAGTGGAACCCCGGATAGTTGGTGTACTTGACCACGTCGTAGAGACCGATCGACTGGTTGTTGGCCAGACCGGAATAGTCTGCGGCGTCGATCAGGCCGGTTTCAAGCGCGGTGAACACTTCGGTGAAGTCCATCACCACCGGGCTTGCGCCCAGCTTTTCGAAGATCTTTGTTTCCATCCCCGGGGGCGAGCGGAACTTCCAGTTCTGGAGATCCGCGACGCTGGCGATGGGCTTTTTCGAGGACAGGCTTTCCTGGCCGTAGACCCACCAGCCGATCAGCTGCATGTCGTACTTGTTGTAAAGCTCCTGCGCCGCCTCGAGACCGCCGCCGTAATAGAGCCAGCTCAGCTGCTGGTAGGGTGTCGCATAGCCGCCCATGATGTCGCCGACGAACTGGAAGGCGCTGTTCTTGCCGGTCTGATAGGCACCGCCCGTCATGTCGCAATCGAGGATCCCGGACGCCGCGGCGTCGAAGGTTTCGACCGACTTGACCACCGAGGACGAGAAGAACGGCTCGATCACGATCTCGCCGTTGCTCATGGCCGTGACCTTGTCGAAGAATTCCTGCGCCAGCTGCCCCGATGTCTGTTCGGGGTTGTAGTGGGTCTGGATACGCAGATTGGTGGTTTGGGCCATTGCCGGCAAGGCGGTCGCCGCAATCGCGGTCGCCGCAATCGATATCGCGGCTGTCTTGATGAAATTCATTGTGTCCTCCCAGACTTAGGGGCACCCGACGCGGCCCAGGCGGCCGTCTTGCGGTGCGTCATGGTCCAGACCCTAGCAAGGGCGCCCCGACGCGACAAGAAAATTCCAGATGACCCGGAAGATTGAAGTTTCCGTCCGCATGTTATCTAGTCGCCGCATGACCCAACGGCAGGCGGGACCCAATGTCAGACCGGATCGGCACGCCCGACATCTACGAAAGCCTGCGCCACCGGCTGGTGACCGGCGCGTTCGAGCCGGGCCAAAAGCTCAAGCCCGCCGATCTGATCGCAACCTACGGATGTTCGATCAACACCCTGCGCGAGGTGCTGCTGCGGCTGTCCGCCGTCGGTCTGGTGACGTTCCGCGACCAGCGCGGATTTCGCGCACGCGATTTTTCGTCGCATCACCAGCACGACCTGACGGCGTTCCGGATCCTGCTGGAACAGGAAGGCGCGGCCAAGTCGATCCGCAACGGCGGGCCGGACTGGGAGGCACGGCTGACGGCGGCGCATCACCAGCTGTCGCATATCGAGACGCAGATCGCCACGGGCGGCGGGATAGCGCCGCTGGTCGATCCGTGGTGCGCTGCCGAGTGGGATTTTCACGACACGCTGATGTCCGCCTGCGGATCGCCGCTGATGCGCCGGACCTTCGCGCAGGTCTATGACCAGTTCCGCCAGCAACTTGTCACCCGCGAGCGCAACTATGGCTATTTCACGGGCAACGCCGCCGAGCATCTGGGGATCGTCGAGGCGGCGCTTGGGCGCGACGTGCCGCTGTGCCGACGCCGCATCCACGATCATCTGGCACGCAACCTGATCGCCGCAGAACCCGCCGAACCCATCGCCTGCGAATAGGGCGGGCGGAACGGCGGCGCCCGGCGACGGACGGATGCGGGTAAGGCGCTCCTGGCACCGAAGAGGGGGCCTTGGGTGCCCGGCAATGGTAGGACGGATCAGTCGGCCAGGCCGTTGCGCGCCAGCAGTTCGAGAAACAGGCCGGAATGGTCCTGGTCGCCGCCGTCCATGTCGGCGCAGAACGTGGCGAACCGGTCGCGCACGCTTTGCGCCGTGGGCAGGGACAGGCCAAGCTGCGCCGCCTCGGCCAGCAGGTTGTCGAGATCCTTGAGCTGGAATTTCGACAGCCCGCCGGGTTCGAAATTGCCGGTCGTCATCCGCTGGCCGTGCTGTTGCAGGATCACGCTGTCGGCGAACCCGCCCTTCAGCGCCG
>JBGTLJ010000519.1:0-2099 GCA_041744175.1 Oceaniglobus sp.
CGGCAGGACGCCGACGCCGAGGTTGTTGATGACCCCTTGCAGCACGCCGAAATAGTTGTTCACGGTGAAGATCGACTGCACCTCGTGCGAGAGCAGGTGGTGAATCAGGGTGGACCCGGCGCTGACCTGCGTCGAGGTCAGCGCCTGACAGATCAGGCGGTGGCCCGAAATTTCCTGGATCACCGACAGGGGCGGGCGCGAGTCGAGGTATTGCTGGGTCGCGTACAGCCGCATCCGGATGTTCATCAGGCGCTTGCGGATCAGGTCGGCCTGCGACGGCTCCTTCATGCGGATCGCGACGTCGGCTTCGCGCATCGGCAGGTCGAGGACGCGTTCCTCCAGCATGAGGTCGATCTTGATGTCGGGGTATTTCTCGTAGAGTTTCGGCAGACGCGGCGCCAGCCAGAGGGTGCCGAACCCGGTCGTCGTGGTCACGCGCAGCTCGCCGAAGACTTCTTCCTCGCTGTCGCGGATCCGGGCCGATGCGGCCTCCAGCCGGCGATTCATGGATTTCGTGGCGTCGAACAGCAGTTCGCCCTGCTCGGTCAGGATCAGACCGCGGGCGTGGCGGTGGAACAGGGTCGTGTTCAGTGATTCTTCCAAGGCGCGGATCTGGCGGCTGACGGCGGATTGCGACAGGTGCAGGACGTCGCCCGCGTGGGTCAGCGACCCCGCATCGGCAACGGCGTGAAAGATTCTAAGCTTGTCCCAGTCCATCCCAGCCCCCTGCCGCACAAATTAACCATAGGCAATGGAACTTCCTTACGCAGGGATGTGTCACAAATCAATGAACGGTGATGCGGAATAAACCCTTTGTAGGTCAGAATTTGTGACCTATGCTGAAGGGATAACCGCAAATTGCGCATGAGGAGGTGCACGATGGGCCGGGAAGAGGTTTCACTCAACGACCGTTTCGATCTGGAGAAGTCGCCGGTGCTGCTGAACGGCACGCAGGCGCTGGTGCGGCTGATGCTGATGCAGCGGGCGCGGGATGCGCAGGCGGGGCTGGATACGGCCGGTTACGTGACCGGCTATCGCGGGTCGCCGCTGGGGGCGGTGGACATGCAGATGGCCAAGGCGGCAAAGGTGCTGACGGGCGCGCAGGTCACCTTTCAGCCGGGTCTGAACGAAGATCTGGCGGCGACGGCCCTCTGGGGCAGCCAGCAGGCGGAACTGCGCGGCGAGGGGAAATACGACGGCGTCTTTGGCCTGTGGTATGGCAAGGGCCCCGGCGTGGACCGGTCCGGCGACGTGATGCGCCATGCGAACATGGCCGGCACCTCACCCCACGGCGGCGTCATCATGGCGATGGGCGACGATCATACCGGGGAAAGTTCGACGACCCTGCACCAGTCCGACTGGGCGATGATCGATGCCTACATGCCGATCGTCAGCCCGGCAGGGGTGCAGGAGGTGATGGACTACGGCCTTTATGCCTGGGCGCTGTCGCGCTATGCTGGCGTCTGGGTCGGCCTCAAGACGATGAAGGACACGATCGAGGTGACCTCCGTCGTGGATGGTGACCCGCACCGGCTGTCCTTCGTGACACCCGACCTGGCCCTGCCAGAGGGCGGCCTGAACATCCGGCTGGTCGACACACCCGTGGCACAAGAGGCGCGGATGATCGACCACAAGCGGTTCGCGGCAGAGGCGTTTTCGCGCGCCAACAAGATGGACCAGCGCAAGTGGGGCCGGGCGGGCGCGAAGATCGGCTTTGTCGCCGCGGGCAAGAATTGGCTGGACCTCGTCCACGCGCTGTCGCTGCTGGGCATCGACGCGGCCGAGGCGGAGCGGCTGGGGATCACCACCTACAAGGTCGGTCAGGTCTGGCCGCTGGACATGGCGAGTTTCTACGAATGGGCCGAGGACCTCGATCTGGTCGTGGTCGTCGAGGAAAAGCGCAAGCTGATCGAGGTGCAGGTCAAGGAGGCGCTGTTCGACGACACCCGCACCCGCGTCTATGGCTGGCACAAGGGCGACAGCTGGGAGCATGGACGGCGGCTGGAACTGTTCCCGACCCGCTATGCGCTGGACCCGGTGCAGATCGCCTGGGCGCTTGGCGCGATCCTCACCGAGGAGGGCTGCGGTTCGGAGAAGTT
>JBGTLJ010000520.1:0-5738 GCA_041744175.1 Oceaniglobus sp.
GGTGGCGTCGCCCCTGCAATACGGTCAGGCCGCACAGCGCCTCGGGATACCGGCCGCCAGCGCCCAGGAGCATCGTCCCGACAGACCAGAGGCCGGCCATGCACCAACATTCATCCCGGACCACTCGATGGGGGCAGACCAACCGTTCCGAAAGCTTGCGGTGGATGCGTGAGGGACACTGGAAGCGTTTCATCCAGTAGTCTTGTCAGATTGCACCCTGAAGGAGCATTCGAGGGCGCTCCGACCGGAGATCGCCCGTCCGCAACCGAATCCATCTTCTGCAGTCTCCGCCTCGTCCCGTTTGTCCGCCGGTGGTGCATCGATGGCGCGGGGAGGGAACCCGCGCAGGATCGGCGGCGGCTCTAACGTCATCGTGTAGTCCGAAAATGCTCATGAAACGATTTATCGCAATGGAACGTTGTATTCTCGAATTCAGACAATGCAGAGGTTCAGATGAAGATCTTCAATACACTCGCCGTCAGTGCCGCCGTAATCGCCACGCCAGTGCTCGCGTTCGCTCAGGACGTTGCCGCCCCGAACACCGACCTTCCTCACGTCGTTCTGGAACAGACGACGCAGGCCTTCATCGACAGCCTGGAGGGGACCACTCCGATCAACCAGCTGTCCTACGAGGACGCGCGGCAGGTGCTGATCGACACGCAGACCAAGGGCGATACCGCGATGCCCGATGCAGATGTGCAGGAGATGACGCTGAACGTCGGTCCCACCGGTGAGGTGAAGGTCTATACGGTCCGTCCAGCGGGTGCCGAAGGCGAGACGCTGCCCGGCGTCGTATACTATCACGGCGGTGGCTGGGTGTTGGGCAACTTCACGACTCATGAACGCCTGATGCGCGATCTGGCGACGCAGGCCAACGCGACGATGGTCTTCGTGGAATACAGCCCCGCACCGGAGCAAAAGCACCCCGTCCAGTTGAACGAGGGCTATGCTGTTCTGGAATACGTCGCCGGAAACCCGGAAGAGTTCGGGATCAATGCGAACCAGCTGGCCATCGCAGGCGATTCCGTCGGCGGGCAGATGGTCGCAGTCACCGCCGTGCGCGCCAAGGCCGATGGCCCGGCCCTTGATTCGATGGTTATGTTCTACCCTGTCACTACCGCCGACTTGACCAGCCAGTCCTACGACCTGTTTCAGGACGGTCCGTGGCTCAGCAAGGTCAGCATGGAATGGTTCTGGGACGCGTATCTGCCCGAAGGCGCAGACAGCTCCGATCCGATGATCTCGCCCCTGAATTACGGGGAGGAGGATCTTTCGGACCTGCCACCGGCGTTGGTCATTACCGATGCAAACGACGTGTTGCGCGACGAAGGCGAGGCGATGGCGTCGAAGCTGACGCTGGCCGGAGTGGAGACGCAGGGAACACGCTACGATTTCACGACGCATGATTTCGTGATGCTGAACCCCTTGGCACAAACGCCCGCAACCAAGGCGGCAATTACGGAAGCGGCGAACTTCTTGAAGGATCACTTCTCAGAATAGTCGTCCGCGGTGCTCGTGAGAGCCTCTCCTGACAACAGGGCAGGCTTTCACGAATCGAACCAGCGCCGTCTTCCTGCGTATCGCCTGAAAACCCCGATGACTTCGTTTTTTAATGCGGCCGTAATCCGTTGAGAAGCAGGGTTGTGGAGGTAGCAGCTACAACGTTCCGGGAGGTATACCCGGCTTAAACGGGACCTTCATGCACGCCGCAGCGAAAGCGCGTTCCCTCCGCGTTGCGAACCTATTTGCGTCCTGCTGCAAAGGTCCGGTTTGTGTCAGGAATGCTTGACGTTTGGATCAGGATTGGTTGACAGACCCACGTAGTTCAATCTGGAAAATCAGGAGCGCGCAGACGTATTTCCGTGTCTGACGTCAGGCCGCGCTGGACAATCTCGCAGCCTTGCGCTGCCTTATCGTCTTCCGGTGCTGCAGCATGAAACGCAGCATCTCTCGGGACGCGTCGGGACCGGAAGGATCGGTGAACCGCCCGGCCGGGCTGCCCCCGGACCATGCATGACCGGCATCCTTGATCACCCAGAATTCCGTCAACGATCGTCCTTTTCCCCGGCGATGCGACACCCGGACGAACGGATGTCCGCCATGCGCGCGGCTGGCCCGTTCGGTGCGGCGCAGGTCCGCATAGGCGTCGTCGGCGCGCGCCGCGACGTAGCGCCCGTTCCTGACATGCACAAGCTTGTCGTTCTCGCCATGGAAATTGATTGTCGGCATCGGGCCGGGGGCCCGGTGGCCCGGCGCACCGTGCTTCATGGCGAACGCGGCCGAAATTGCGTCGTGTGCCGCGCCCCATGCCAACCCCGAATGGGCACCGACCGCAGCAAAGATGTCCGGATAGGTCGCCGCAAGGATCAGCGCCATCGACGCCCCCGCAGACAGACCTGCGACATAAACCCGAGCGGGGTCGGCCGGAGAGGTGCTCAGAACGTCCCGCGTCAGACTGGCCAGAAGCGCGGGTTCCCCCGCGACCCGGCCTTGATCACCGCGGCGATACCAGTTCCAGCAGCGGTTCTGCTGCGCGCGGCGGTCCTGCGCCGGATAGACGACAATGATACCCAGTTCCTCGGCCAGGGCGTTCATGCCCGTGCCGGTGGCGAAATCATCCGGCGTCTGGCCGCATCCGTGCAGCATGACAAGGAGGGGCAGAGGCAGCACCGCCGTCGCAGCGCAGGCGGGAAGGTAGAGTCTGTAATCGAGACTTCCGAAGGTGCAGTCGTGGGTCCGTGATCGAAAGGACGCGCCCCGGGGCATCGGCATCCGCGACCGGGCGGTCGCCGTTGGAGGCCTGGTCTTCTCCGCGTGCTTGACCGGCAATTTCGTACTGCTTTTCACTTGGCTGAGCGGCCGACCGGCAGCCTTTGATGCAGTATCGGATTTTGGGCTGGCTTTTGTCTTGGCCGGTTTTGGAAGCATGGCACCGGCCATTTTCCCGATGGCAGTCGCCGTGGCTTTGCGTATCCGCTTGCGGCTGCGGGCCTGTGCATTCTTGAACGGATTGAACATGCGCCTCATCTGCTTTGCTGGGTCCGGACAGGACTGTCGGCCATATTTCGCACGATACTTTGCGGCGACGCAAAGGACATGTCGATCTCCGTAACCGCTTCGGGAACCACAGGAAACCGCCGAATGGTCCACGCGGGTCGCAGCCGACCACGGATGAGGTGCAGCATCTGGCCACAGCAGCAGATTTGGTTGTTGCCCCCATCAGCCGCAGATTGGCTGAGACTCCGGGATCAAGCGGACCTCCGAGACGCGATTATGACCGGCGACTTTGTCTAAAGCTTGCGGCTGCTGGATGCTCGCCATTCGCGGCGATGAACCTGACAAGGAGGAAAGCGCGGGCGTAAATCGGTTTTATGGGGATTGGGGCTCAGGTCTTGGACGGTCGACGGGTCTAGTGGCCGAACCTGTGACGCCGATCTGCGAAGGTTCGACGATCTTCACGGTTCGATATCGCCGATCGGTCTGGGCGCCTGGTTTGCCTACCGCTGATCTGTGCCGGAAGCATGGCCCGAGCCTTGCGACGTTCTACAAGCCGAAGGCCAAGTATGGCGGGATGGATTTGTCCGACGCCAAGCGGCTGAAGCAGTTCGAGGATGAGAACGCGAAGCTGAAGCGCCTGGTGGCAGATGTCATGCTGGACAATGTTGTGTCGAGGGATCTCCCGGAAAAGCCCTGACGACGCCGCCGCAAGTTCCGTATTCTGGCCGTAGACGACGATTGCTGCCGCGAAAACCCATGCCTGGTGCCCGACACCAGCATCTCCGGGGCCAGGGTCGCGCGGGAGTTGGATGTTCTGGTCCGGATCCATGGGAAACCCACTTTTATCGTTTCCGACAACGGAACGGAGTTCACCAGCAAGGCCATCCTGGGCAAACGACAACAAGGTCGAGTGGCATTGCATCGACCCCGGCAAGCCGCAGCAGAATGGTTGCATCGAGTCATTCAACGGCAGCCTGCGTGACGAATGCCTCAACGAGGAAATCTTCGGCAGCCTGGCCGACGCCCGCCGAAAACCGGCCGTCTGGCGCTGCGATGACAACAACGTCAGGCCAAATTCATCGCTCGGCAACAAGACCCCCACAGAAGCGCGCCGAGCGCTCGAGCTACTCGATGGCATAGCGCCCGGCGCGCTTGCAACACCCGAAACCGACGAGTGTCAAACCCAAGGACTCTCGTTATGATCGAGGGACGGCTGGGGGCAGGTCATCCGCCGTTGAAGTTCTCTCAAGTCCCTGTAGAATATGGAAAGTTAGGGGATTTAAGTGGAAGAAGATGGTCCAGAAACTCGTCTTCGCGCAACGGCTGCCACACTGCCCAAAAAACGGACTTCGAAACGCAAGAACCACCTTTCCTTTCAAAGCGTCAGCCGACCCGGACACGGAGCATGGGATTTTGGTGCGGACGGCGGGACTTGAACCCGCACTCCCATTCGGGAAACAGATTTTCGTACCACTTCGACTTTCGCCGCCGCGCGTCGCGCGTTCGTGGTCTGGACTATCCCTTCACCCTAGCCTTCGCCGTAGGTGCTGCCCGTCTAGTCTCTACACCTTCCCGACAAGCTCGGGCTTGGCTCGGGATCGGCACGGTGCGTTACCACCAGAGCGTTCCCCGAATTTGAGCAGTTCTACTCCCCGGATTTCTCCGAAGGCACTCCAAATCAAAGTCTGTTGCGTCTACCGATTTCGCCACGTCCGCATGTCCCGGTCGTGCCACAGAGCGTGACGGCGCGCCAGAGGTTGCTTGAACACGCATCAATGGCCTGGCTCCTGTGTGGCCCCCGGGTTCTGTTCTCTTCGAATACTGTGGTTTTCCCCATCATCCAACTGACTGTTCTCATACCCGCCCTCGCTGTAAACAAGGCTTGGCATTTCCAAACAAATGGGTTCTCACTCAAGAAAGTATTACCTGCCCGGTACGGGGCCGGTCGGCATTTCGTTCTCCGCTCAAGGCACATCAGCCGCCGCCCCGGCAATCTTGCATGCCCGCTGCGGCTCGTTCACAAGTCGGTCCATGCAATCGCCCGAAATCCTCTGCATCGGCTCGCTTCTGTGGGACATCATCGGCCGGGCGCCCGATATCGAGCGGGTCGGATCGGATGTTCCGGGCCGCATCTTTCGGCGCCCCGGCGGCGTCGCCATGAACATCGCCCTGACACTGCAACGGCTGGGCCTGGCCCCTGCAGTGTTGAGTGCTGTAGGGCGCGACGCCGACGGGGAAGAGCTGATGGCCGCCTGCGCGGTTCTCGGAATAGACACCACTCACGTGCATCGCCCGGATGATCTGGCGACCGATCGGTATATGGCGATCGAATCCGCCGAAGGTCTTTTTGCGGCAATCGCCGATACCCGGTCCATCGAAGCTGCGGGCAACAGGATCCTGCGTCCTCTGGCCGATGGCCGACTGGGACAGATGGATGCCCCGTTTGCCAGCATGATCGCCCTTGACGGCAATCTCACGGCGACGCTTTTGATGGAAATCTCGCAAGGCCGACTGTTTGCCGCGGCAGACCTGCGCATTGCTTGCGCATCGCGTGTCAAGGCCAAGCGGTTGCTGACGTTCATGTCGCACCCTCGCGCCACACTCTATGTCAATCTCGAAGAGGCCGGCATGTTGATGGGGACCCGATTCGATACCGCGCCAGAGGCTGCCGCGGCGATGATCTCGAACGGGATTCGGCGCGTCCTCGTGACCGACGGTGGCGCTGCGGCGGCAGAGGCCGG
>JBGTLJ010000521.1:0-2453 GCA_041744175.1 Oceaniglobus sp.
TCAGCTCGGCGGCAGGCGGCAGCCCGTCCTGCGCGCCGTCCACCGCTTGCGGCTCCGGCGTCGGCGTCGGCCGCTGCAGGGTGGCCGCATGGGTGGCGATCCGGTCAAGCGCGCGCGAAATACGCCGCTCCAGCTCGCTCATGTCCTTCATCGGATATGTCCTTCAGTTCGTCCAGCGTGCCGACACCGTATTCGACGATCGAACCGGCGCGAATCGAATTCCTCTTGTGAAGCTCAGTTAATCGCAGTTGTGCGCCGAATTCAGCCCCCAACCTGCGCAGGCATCCCGGTCCCCGGCCCCGCGGCGCCCACGGTGCGCTTGAAACGGTGCGCTTGAACTTGATCGCGCACCTGCTATCACCCGGTCCACATCCTGATATGCCTTATTCAAGGACCGATCCCATGGACATCGCCACCCTGCGCGACCGCGCCCCCGATCACTGGACCCGCGCCGCCGCGCTTCGCATGCTGGCGATGGATGCCGTCGCGGCCGCGAATTCGGGTCATACCGGGATGCCCATGGGCATGGCCGATGTCGCGACGGTCCTGTTCGAACGGCACCTGAAGTTCAGCGCCGCAAATCCGCACTGGCCGGACCGTGACCGGTTCATCCTGTCCACGGGCCATGGCTCCATGCTGCTCTACGGCCTGCTGTACCTTACCGGGTACAGCGACATGACACTGGAGCAGATCCGCAATTTTCGTCAGTGGGGCGCGATCACGGCGGGACACCCCGAATACGGTCATGCCGCTGGTATCGAAACGACGACCGGACCGCTTGGCCAGGGACTGGCCAATTCGGTCGGCTTCGCCATCGCCGAAGAGGTGCTTCGGGCCCGGTTCGGCGCCAGGATTGTCGATCACCACACCTATGTCCTTGCCGGTGACGGCTGCCTGATGGAGGGCATAAGCCAGGAGGCGATCGCGCTGGCTGGGCATCAGAAACTGTCGAAACTGATAGTGTTCTGGGACAACAACGACATCACCATCGACGGCCCGGTCTCGATCTCCGACAGCACCGACCAGCCCGCCAGGTTCGCCGCCAGCGGCTGGCACGTGCAGGCCATCGACGGTCACGACCCACAGGCAATCGACGACGCGATTGCGGCGGCAAAGACAGACGGCAGGCCGTCGATGATCGCCTGCAAGACCCATATCGCGCTGGGATCGTCGGCGCAGGACACATCGAAGGGCCATGGCGCGCTGACCGACGACACGCTGATTGCCGACACGCGAAAGGCCTACGGCTGGCCCCACGCCCCGTTCGACATTCCCGCCGACATCAAGGGCTGGTGGGAAAAGATCGGTGCGCGCGGCGACGCCGAGGTGTCCGCGTGGCAGGACCGTCTGGCCGGGCTGTCGGACAGCCGCCGGACCCAGTTCAACCGGATGTTCGGCATGGAACCGCCGCGCAAGCTGGCCTCCACCATCCGGGCGCTGAAAAAGCAGCTGAGCGGCAGCGCCCCCAAGGTCGCCACCCGCAGAAGCAGCGAAATGGTGCTGGAGGTGGTGAACCCGGTGATGCCGGAAACCGTCGGCGGCTCTGCCGATCTGACCGGATCGAACAACACGCTCACCGCCGATCTCGGAATCTTCACTCCCGAAAACCGCAAGGGACGCTATATCTATTACGGGATCCGCGAGCACGGCATGGCGGCGACACTGAACGGACTGGCGCTGCACGGCGGGATCCGTCCCTATGGCGGCACCTTCCTGTGCTTCACCGACTACGCGCGGGGCGCGATACGGCTTTCGGCACTCATGGGGGCGCCCGTCACCTATGTAATGACCCACGATTCCATCGGTCTGGGCGAAGACGGACCGACCCATCAGCCGGTCGAACATCTGGCCGTGCTGCGCGCCACGCCCAACATCAACGTGTTTCGCCCCGCCGACAGCATCGAGACCGCAGAGGCATGGGAACTGGCGCTGTCCTCGACCTCGACCCCGTCGGTGCTTGCCCTGTCGCGCCAGGGCCTGCCCACCCTGCGCACGGAACACAAGTCCGCCAACCTGACGGCAAAGGGCGCCTATGTGCTGGCAGATGCCATTGGAAAGCGGCGGGCGCTGCTGATGGCGACCGGATCCGAAGTGTCGGTGGCGATGGCCGCGCGCGATCTGTTGCAGGCCGAGGGTATCGGCACCCGGGTCGTGTCGATGCCCTGCTGGGAGCTGTTCGAGGAACAGGACGACGCATATCGCCGTCGTGTCCTGCCCGCGGGTCCGGTGCGGGTCGCCGTGGAGGCGGCGATCCGCTTCGGTTGGGATCGCTGGCTGTTCGGCGAGCGTGGCAGGCGCGAAAAGTCAGGCTTCGTCGGAATGCACGGCTTTGGCGCGTCCGCCCCTGCGGAAACGCTGTACCGCGAACTGGGCATCACCGCCGAGGCGACGGCGGCGAAGGTGAAGGACCTGCTGGGCGAATGATCCGTCACGGTCCGGGCCGATCGCGGGTC
>JBGTLJ010000522.1:0-3078 GCA_041744175.1 Oceaniglobus sp.
GCGCCCGGGCCACATTGATGCGATCCTGCTGACCGCCGGGCTGCTGGACCGGCTGGAACGCTACGATCTGGCCATCGAAAGCTATGCCAGGGTGCCGCGCGACGATCCGGCCAGCGATGCCGCCCAGCTTGGCCGTGCCGACGCGCTGCGTGAGTCTGGCCGCGCCGAAGCTGCGATCGAGGCGATCGAACAGCTTGCCCGCACCCGCCCGGATCTTCCCACCGTGCACGTCACCCTGGGCGACACCCTGCGCGAACTCGACCGTTTCGAGGAGGCGTCAGCCGCCTATGACCGCGCCGTCGCGCTGTTCGACGAACCGGCCAAGGGCCAGTGGATCGTCTATTTCGCCCGTGGCATCACGTTCGAGAGGACAGATCGCTGGCCTGAGGCAGAGGCGGATTTCCGCACCGCTCTCGAACTCGAACCGGACCAGCCGCAGGTGCTGAACTATCTCGGATATTCCTATGTTGAGAAACAGCAGAACTACGACGAGGCGCTGGACATGATCGAACGCGCCGTCGCCGCCCGCCCCGACAGCGGATATATCGCCGACAGCCTCGGCTGGGTGCTCTACCGTCTGGGCCGCTACGAAGAGGCGGTCGCGCCGATGGAACGCGCGGTGGAACTGACGCCGGTTGATGCGGTGATCAACGACCACCTCGGCGATGTCTACTGGGCCGTGGGTCGCAAGCTCGAGGCGCAGTTCCAGTGGAAACGCGCTCTGTCCTTCGTCGATCCCGACGACGCGACCAGCGAGGCAGAGCCCGACCGCATGAAGCGCAAGCTGGAAGTCGGCCTGGACGCCGTTCTTGAAGAGGAAGGCGCACCGCCACTGCGCACCGCCGCGAGCGAGTGAACGAAACGCGCTTCGTTGTCCGCGCCCCGGCCAAGGTCAACCTGACGCTGCATGTGACCGGA
Organism: Oceaniglobus sp.; assembly: GCA_041744175.1. Taxonomy (GTDB): domain Bacteria; phylum Pseudomonadota; class Alphaproteobacteria; order Rhodobacterales; family Rhodobacteraceae; genus Oceaniglobus. Next base: position 919 of record JBGTLJ010000522.1, read on the forward strand.
CGGCGTGCCGATGGGTATCATCTGCTCGACAGCATCGTCGCCTTTGCGGATGTCGGCGATCTGCTGTCGGTCACACCGGCGGCGGCACGCGATCTCACAGTTGACGGACCAGAGGCCGCGGGCGTGCCGGTCGACGCAACGAACCTGATTCTGCGCGTCGCCGCCTTTTTTTCTGCTCCGGCGCGGTTCCGGCTGATGAAACTTCTTCCCGTCGCATCAGGCATCGGCGGTGGCAGCGCCGATGCGGCCGCTGCCTGGCGTGCCCTGACCGCGATCCAGGGTGAACCGACCGGGGCGTGTGACCTGGCCAGGCTGGGCGCGGATATTCCCGTCTGCATTGCGTCCACTGTCGCGCGAATGACCGGCGTTGGTGAAACCGTTACCCGCCTTGACGGCCTGCCGACGCTTTCTGCCGTGCTGGTCAACCCGCGCGTGGGCGTGTCGACGCCAGCGGTCTTTGCCGACTTGCGCCGCAGCGACAATCCAGGAATGGACCTGCCCCGGGGCGCCGCCACCGACTGGATCGGCTGGCTGGCCGCACAGCGAAACGATCTCGAGGAAGCCGCGATCCGGCTCTGCCCCGAAATCGGCGCCGTCCGCGCGGCCATCGGTGATACGCACGGATGTGCACTGGCGCGGATGTCGGGGTCGGGGGCGACATGCTTCGGGCTTTACCGCAACACCAGAGACGCGCTGACGGCAGCGTTTTCGATCAGGACCGCGAACCCCTCATGGTGGGTACAGCCCGCGATGCTGGGCGATCAGACCGCCCTTGCGGAACCTCAGGCGATGCGCGCCACCACGTAATCGGCCAGATCGCACAGCATGTCGCGCAGATCGCATTCGGGCAGGGGGGCAAGTGCCGACTTTGCCAGTCCGGCCCAGTCCAGCGCGGACTGCCGGGTGCTGTCCAGCGTGCCGTGGCGTTCCAGCAGGCCCAGCGCGCGGTCCAGATCGCCGTCGTCCTGGCGCCCCTTGCCGATGGTGCGCACCCAGAATGCCCACTCGCCGCTGTCGGCCGCCGCCACCGCCCGGATCACCGGCAGGGTCAGCTTGCGCTCGCGGAAATCGTCGCCGACGTTCTTGCCGATCCCGGCGCCGCCGGTCCAGTCCAGCAGGTCGTCGACGATCTGGAACGCCACCCCAAGGGCATCGCCATAGGTGAACAGCGCCTGCACCTGGGCCTCTGGCGCGCCGGCGATGACGCCGCCGACCTCGGTCGCTGCGGAAAACAGCGCCGCGGTCTTGCCCCGCACGATCTTGAGATATGTTTCCTCCAGCGTCGCCAGATCCTGCGCCGCCGTCAGTTGCAGAACCTCGCCCTCTGCGATGGTCGCGCTGGCATTGGCGAGGATGCCCAGAACCCGGATCGATCCTGTTTCCACCATCAGCTGAAACGCCCGCGCGAACAGATAGTCGCCCACCAGCACCGACGACTTGTTGTCCCACAGCAGATTCGCCGTGGGTCGCCCGCGCCGCTGGCCGCTCTCGTCCACCACGTCGTCGTGCAGCAGAGTGGCGGTGTGGATGAACTCAACCGTCGCTGCCAGATGGATGTGATGGGGCCCGTCATAGCCGCACAGCCGCGCCGCCGCCAGCGTCAGCATCGGGCGGATGCGCTTGCCTCCGGCTTCGATCAGATGCGCCGTGACCTCGGGGATGCGGGGGGCGTGTTCGCTTGCCATGCGGGCGCGGATCACCGCGTTCACCTCGGTCAGATCGGCGGCCAGATGGCTTGCCAGCCGTTCGTGGGGCTTGGCGGCGGCATGGTCCAGGCTCATGGGTGGCGTTTTCCCGTCAGGCGTCTCGACAAACCCGGCGGGCTGTCCTTTACTCGCGCCGATGAAGGAACTGATCCGCACCAGCGACCCCACCGTCGTCGCATTCGCGACCGCGCTCTTGTCGGGTGAGGATATAGAGTGGTTCGAACTGGACGTCCACATGAGCGTTCTGGAAGGTTCAATCGGGGTCTTGCCCCGGCGGCTCATGGTCCATGACCGGGATCTGTTACGCGCCCGCGCTGTCCTGAAAGACAATGACATCGACGTCGGGGCCTGAGCCCGGATCACCCGCCGAAGACCTCACTTGCGATGCCTTTCTTGGCGGCCGTCTGTGGATTCATCAGCCCAGACGCGGCTACCGCGCCGGGCTGGATGCCGT
>JBGTLJ010000523.1:0-3444 GCA_041744175.1 Oceaniglobus sp.
CGGTCGCTGGAATTCGTCACCGCCTGCTATGCCTCCGCGCGCGGCAATGTGCCCGTGCAACTGCCCCTGGGCGCGGATCATCCGATGTATCGCGGATGGATGCCGGACCGGACGCCCTAGCCCCTTGCGCGGATGGGCCATGGTGTCGGAAGATGCGACATCCGAGCATCGGAGGGCGCCATGATCCGCACCGGGGACCAGTACCGCGACAGTATCCGCGACAATCGTGAGGTGTTCATCAACGGCGAGCGGGTCAAGGACGTGACGCGACACCCGATGTTTCGTCCGCTGGTGGATATCCGCGCGCGCATCTACGACATGGCCCATGATCCTGCGACCCGCGACGTGATGACCGTGGTGCAGGACGGTCAGGTCAACGCGGTGGGCAATGTGCTGCCCTATACTCAAGACGATTGGTGGGCGAAAAGGCGTGCCACCGACACCGTGCTGGAAGATATCGGCGGCGTCGTCACCCGGGTCGGCGACGAGACGGTGGGCGAGATGTGGTCGCTGTTCGATGGACAGGAGATCCTGAACGAGGTCGATCCGCAGTTCGCGCGCAACATCGAGACGCACATCGGCCGGGTGGTGAGTGGCGATCCGTTCCATGTTTCGGCCAATACCGACCCCAAGGGCGACCGAAGCCTCGCTCCGCAGGATCAGGACCCCGACATGCTGCTGCATGCGGTGCGCGAAACCGATGCCGGGATCGTGGTGCGGGGCGCGAAATACGAAACCGCCGCTGCCTATGCCAATCAGGCTTTCACCAAGCCCACGATCGCCAACTGGGGCGATGCGGCGTTGTCGGACTATGCGGTCGGATTCATCTGCGATCTGGGATCGCCGGGGCTGAAATTCCTGTGCCGGGGCGGGTTTGCGGGGGCGCGGGGCAATTGCCCGCGGGCCGATGCGCGCGACTATCCGCTGGCCAGCCGGTTCGACGAGGTCGACACCATCGTGATCTTCGACAACGTGCTGATTCCGTGGGAAAACGTGCTGTTCTATCGCCACACCCGGGCGGCGACGTTCATCCGCGCCACGCTGCACCGCTATTCGGCGTTCGCCTTCGTGCAGCGGACCCTGAAACAGGCGGATCAGATGATCGGCACCGCCATGTTCAACGCCCGCCAGACGGGCCTCGAAAAACAGCAGGCGGTGCAGGAGAAGCTGAGCCAGCTTGCCGTCTGGCGCGAGGGGATCAATGCCCATCTGACAGCGTCGATCGCGCTGGGCGAACGGAGCCCGGCGGGCCTGATGATGCCCAACCAGTCGCTGCTGATGGCCGGACGGGTGCATGCGCTGACGGGATTGCCGGGGATGATGCATATTACGCGCGAACTCTGCGGCGGACAGATCTGCGTGACGCCGAACGTGGCGATGTTCGAGAACCCGGAAACGAAACCCTGGATGGACAAGTATTACACGATCAACGAAGGCTGGGTGGCCGAGGACCGGCGCCGCCTGCTGGCCTATGCGCGGGACCTCCTGAACAGCGATTATGCCGGGCACCGCCTGACGTTCCAGCTGTTCGCGCAAAGCCCGCCCTTTGCCCAGCTTGCCGCCGTGTACCGGAATTTCGACTGGGACGGGCCGCTGAATTTCGTGCGCAACGGCGCGGGTCTGTCGGAAAAGGTGATGCAGGCAACCGGCAAGAAAGGCGGCGACGGGGCGGTCGCGCGATACTATACTGCGCCCGAGACCAAGGCGGCGGAGTAGCCCATGACGATCCATCCGACCCCTGATGCCGTCGGCGAACTGGCCCTGAACGTCGCCCGCCCGTTCGATCAGGCCCGCGCCATGCCGCGCAGCGTCTACATGTCAGAGGAATTTCTGGCACGCGAACTGTCACAGATTTTTGCAATGGAATGGATCTGCGTCGGGCGCAGCACCCAGTTTGTGCACGCGGGCGACTACATCACGACCGAAATCGCCGGTCAGCCGGTGATGGTGATCCGCGATGGCGACGGCACGCTTCGCGCCCAGTCCAACGTCTGCCTGCACCGGATGTCGACGCTGCTCGAGGGGGCGGGCAATGTGCGCAGCGTCGTCTGCCCCTATCACGCCTGGACCTACAACCTTGACGGCAGCCTGCGTGGTGCGCCCGGCATGGGGTTGAACGGCGGGTTCCGGCGAAGCGACTATTGCCTGCCGCAATTGCGCTGCGCGGAATGGCTGGGCTGGGTTCTGGTGTCGCTGAACCCCGATGCGCCCGACCCCGATCTGCATCTGAAAGAGGCCGCCGATCTGATCGCACCCTACGGGATGGGCAACTACGTCCAGACCTTTCAGGAACGCCACCACTGGAACACCAACTGGAAGGTGCTGGCCGAGAATTTCATGGAAAGCTATCACCTGCCGGTCTGTCATGCGGGCACCATCGGCGGGTTCGTCAGGCTTGAGGAAATGGACTGTCCGCCGTCGGGTGCCACCTACAACTATCACTCGATCCTCAAGGATCCCGCCGCCCCCCTGACCAATGCCCATCCGTCCAACACCACGCTAAGCGGCGAGATGCGGCGCACCACGGTGCTTCTGACGGTCTATCCGGCGCTGATGATCACGCTGACGCCGGGCTATTTCTGGTATCTGTCGCTGCACCCCGACGGGCCGGGAAAGGTGCACATCACCTATGGCGGCGGGCTGTCGCCGGATTATGTGAACGATCCGCGCGCGCAGGATCATTTCGCGGCCCTGAAGGGGCTGCTGGACCGGGTCAACGACGAGGATCGGGGGTGTACCGAAAAGGTCTATCGCGGGCTTTGTTCCGGTCTGGCGCGGCCCGGGCACCTGAGCCATCTGGAACGCCCGAATTATGATTTCGCCACTTACATCAACGGCATGGTACAGGCCCGGGAATGACCCATGAACGGCTGCGCAAGTTCAACACCCGCGACACCTATCCCGAACAACGGCTGGACACCGATCTGTGCCAGGCGGTGATCACGCGGGGCGGGCGGACGGTGTGGCTGCGCGGGCAATGCCCCCAGGGGCTCGACGATTTCGCCAGCATCGACAGCCACGATCCCGCCGTGCAGACCCGCAAGGTGATGGACAACATCGCGCAGCTGCTGGACGAGGCGGGCGGCGGGATGGCGCATCTGGTCAAGGTCGTCGTCTACATCACCGATGTGCGCCACCGCGAAGCGGTCTATCGCACCATAGGCGAGTATCTGCGCGGCGTGCATCCGGTGTCCACGGGCCTTGTGGTCAGCGCGCTGGCCCGGCCCGAATGGCTGGTGGAGATCGACGCGACGGCGGTGATCCCCGACGAGGTGGGCCATGGATCTGACGCCGGGACCGGTGAATCACGGGGCGGGTGAAGGGACGGTCATGACGTTCTCTCTTGTGGCGCGATGCGCGGAGACAGGCATGTTCGGGGTCGCGGTCGCGTCATCTTCGCCGGCGGTGGCCGCGCGCTGTGCCTTCACCCGCGCCGGGGTCGGC
>JBGTLJ010000524.1:0-2525 GCA_041744175.1 Oceaniglobus sp.
GCTCGGGTCTCGACCATAGCGTCGCGGAACCCGCGCAGCGCGTCGGTCGGCATGGTGGCGTGATAGGCGAAGCCGCCGTTCTCGTAAGCCTCCATGATCGTCAGCCACTTGCCGAGGTCGCAGGCGAACGAGGTGGATTTCGTCGCCCGGACCCGCGCCAGCGCTGCCGCCGAAAGCATCACCACCCCGGCCGACGGCGACGCCGACCAGCCCTTTTGCGGCGCCGATATCAGCACGTCGACTCCGGTGGCGGTCATGTCGACCCAGGCGCAGCCCGAGGCGATGCAATCCAGCACGAACAGCCCGCCCACATCGCGCACCGCATCGGCCACGGCGCGCAGGTAATCGTCGGGCAGGATCATCCCGGCGCTGGTTTCCACATGGGGCGCGAACACCACGTCGGGGCGGTCCTCGGCGATCCTGCCCACCACCTCGTCGATGGGCGCGGGGGCGAAGGGCGCGTCGGGCGCGTTTCCGGTGCGCCGCGCCATCATCACGGTTTCGTTCGCCACGCTCACCCCTGCCTCGAAGATCTGGCTCCAGCGGTACGAGAACCAGCCGTTGCGGATCACCATCACCCGGGCGTCGGTGGCAAGCTGGCGGGCCACCGCCTCCATGGCGTAGGTGCCGCCGCCGGGCACCAGTGCCACCGCGTCGGCATTGTAGACCTCGCGAAGCAGGCCCGAGATGTCGCGCATCACGCCCTGGAACTCGGCGCTCATGTGATTGAGCGAGCGGTCGGTGAACACCACCGAATATTCCAGCAGGCCATCGGGATCGACATCGGGCAACAGGGCAGTCATCGGGCATCTCCTCATGTTGGCTCCGGGGTAGCGCGCCCGCCCCCGGCTGGCAAAGCATATCTCGGCATACCCGGCACCCGACCGCCATTGCATCGGGCGGCAAAACCGCTAGAACACCGCGACAATTATAACGCCACGGGACAGTTAAGGGGAGGACGGCCATGCGCGTCTATTACGATCGCGATTGCGATATCAATCTCATCAAGGACAAGAAGGTCGCCATCCTCGGATACGGCAGCCAGGGCCACGCCCATGCGCTGAACCTGCGGGATTCCGGTGCGAAGAACCTCGTCGTCGCCCTGCGTGACGGATCGCCCAGCGCAAAAAAGGCCGAAGCCCAGAATCTCAAGGTCATGGGCATCGCCGAGGCCGCCGCCTGGTGCGATCTGATCATGTTCACCATGCCCGACGAATTGCAGGCCGAAACCTATCGCAAGCATGTCCACGACAATCTGAAGGACGGTGCCGCCATCGCATTCGCCCACGGGCTGAACGTGCATTTCGGGCTGATCGAGCCCAAGGCGGGCGTTGATGTGCTGATGATGGCGCCAAAGGGCCCCGGTCATACGGTGCGCGGCGAATTCACCAAGGGTGGCGGCGTGCCCTGCCTCGTGGCGGTGGACAACGATGCATCCGGAAAGGCGCTTGAGATCGGGCTGTCCTATTGCTCTGCCATCGGCGGCGGGCGGTCGGGGATCATCGAGACGAACTTCCGCCAGGAATGTGAAACCGACCTGTTCGGCGAACAGGCGGTGCTGTGCGGCGGTCTGGTGGAACTGATCCGCATGGGGTTCGAGACACTGGTCGAGGCGGGATATGAACCCGAAATGGCCTATTTCGAGTGTCTGCACGAGGTCAAGCTGATCGTCGATCTGATCTATGAGGGCGGCATCGCCAACATGAATTATTCGATCAGCAATACCGCGGAATACGGCGAATATGTCTCCGGCCCCCGCATTCTGCCCTATGACGAGACCAAGGCGCGGATGAAGGCGGTGCTGAAGGACATCCAGTCCGGCAAGTTCGTGCGCGACTTCATGCAGGAAAATGCCGTGGGCCAGCCCAGCTTCAAGGCGACCCGCCGCCTGAACGACGAGCACCAGATCGAAAAGGTCGGCGAAAAGCTGCGCGCGATGATGCCATGGATCTCCGAAGGCAGAATGGTCGACAAGGCGCAGAACTGAACGGCTGACACAAAAACACCGCCCGTGACGGGGCGGCGTTCTCTCAGTCCGTCGGCCAGGTTACATCCTCGCGGTGCGCTGGGGGTCGGGATGCACGGTATCGTCATCCGTGGCCACATCGCCGGGTCGCGGGGCCGGTTCGACGTCCGGCAGCGTGGCATGGGGCGGATCGGCGCGGGGTGGATTGTCGAGATCGGCGCGCGGCGGGTCCGCACGGGGCGGATCGGGCTGCAGCGGGTTCGGCTTCGGCGGCATCCTGTCGGAGTCGTCGTTTTCGGCCTGCAGCAGGTCGACGCCATGCTGCGGACCATCGACGGCGAGGTTCGATTTCGGCGCGTTTGGATCGTGGCGGCGGTCCTCGATCTTTTTCTTGCCGAATAGTGCCATGCCGCAGACCCCCAGCAGGGTCAGCAAAGCAAGCAGCGGAACGATGAATGAAAAGTCCATGGGGTTCTCCCGAATGACGGCGTTGCGGGATGAACACGGGATGGTGGCATCCGGTTCCGCCCTGTCGTCAACCCCGTCTGCGGCGAACTGG
>JBGTLJ010000525.1:0-19342 GCA_041744175.1 Oceaniglobus sp.
TGAAGAGTCCACCACGCCAACCGTGGCCGAGCCGGCCCCGGCCCCCAGGCCCGCCCCAAGCCCGGCCGAATCTCTGCGGGAGCCATCATCGCGGGGTCGTGGCCGCAACCGCGAGTCGCGCGATGGTGCGCAGGTCGTCGGAATGGGCGATCATCTGCCCGGCTTCATCGCCATGAGCTTTGAAGAGCGCAGCGCGGGCTGACGTGAAGGGAATGCGCCGGGTCCTGGCTTTCGGCCTTGTTCTGCTTGCCTCATCCGGCACGGTGCGGGCAGAGGACATCTGCGCATCGGTCGTGAACGGTGAACTGGTGCGGTTCGATCGGGCGACAATCCTCCCGGACAGCGCGGGCGTCACCCGGCGCGAGCGACTTCTGGCGTGGCCGGGGCGCAGGTGGGACGGTCTGCGGGGCCGCGATCCGGAATGCGACAGCGCTACGATGATCACATATCTGTCCCGGACGGTTCCGGCGGACGAAATCGACGGATACTGCCTGAGCAAGCTTGAAACTGTCGGGTTCCTGTTGATCCCCGGAGCGCGCAATTTCCGCGGCCGGTGCACGGGTTCGGTCTGCAAGGCGGTCAACACCACCAGGGACACCGCGCTGGCGGTCAGCGGGGCGACCGCGCGGGCCGTCACCGGGCGCGGCGATCTGTCAGGGCTGGTGCACAGTTCGGGTGCGGCGATCCTCACGGGCCAGTCGACGACGATCACCAGCACGCTCGGCAGCATCGGATCGGGTCTCGCGGCCGCGTTGTCGACCCCCGCCGTTGCGGCGGCGGCGGCGGTGAGCGTTGTCGCCATTGGCGGTGCCGTCTACGTCTGCCGCGACTGAGGCATCGGGCGAAAGGGCCCCGCCGCGTATCACGCGGGGCCCTTATGTCGGCTGACGTCAAGCCAGCTTTGCGTCCATTGTGATCTCTGCCGTCATCAGCTTGGACACCGGGCAACCTTCTTTTGCGGCATTGGCCGCCTCTTCGAACTTTGCAGCGTCGGCCCCCGGGATGCTGGCCGTAACATCCAGATGCACCCTGGTGATCGCAAATCCGCCATCGACCTCTTCCAGCGACACCGTCGCCTTGGTCTCGATGCTGTCGGCGGTCAGGTCGTGCTGGCCGAGGATCATCGACAGCGCCATGGAATAGCAGGCGGCATGGGCCGCGCCGATCAACTCTTCGGGGTTGGTGCCTTGTCCACCCTCGAACCGGGTGTTGAATCCGTAGGGCTGGTCGGACAGCACGCCGGTCTGGGTGGAGACATGTCCTTTGCCGTCCTTGAGGCCGCCGGACCACTTGGCGGAACCGCTTTTCTTGATCATTCTTTGTCCTTTCATGGGTGTCGTATAACAACGGTAGCGGGCCGGATCAGTTGCATGACCCGCCTGTTCGTTCAGCTCAGCCGGCTGACCACCACCGTCACCTCGGGCTTGCGCCCGATTTCGGTGTTGGCGGTGTTTCGCACGGCGCGGCGCAATGCCTCGTCCAGCTTGGCATCGTCCAGCAGCACCTTGTTGGCGGTCCGCCCGATGATCTGCGCCAGATCCGCCTCAAGAACATCGACAAGCGGCGCGCCGGAGGATCCGGTTTCGGGCAGTCCCAGCGTTTCGACCCACGGGTCGCCCAGGGGTTCGTCGTTTTCGTCCATGATCAGCGTCACGATGGCATGACCGTTCAGCGCCATGCGGATCCGGTCGCGCACCACGCCGTCCATGGCGCCGATCTGCACCGTTCCGTCAAGATACGTGCGTCCGGTTTCGACGTATTCGACCACCGATGGTTCGTTGCCAGACAGCGACACGCAGGTGCCGTTCGGGGCAAGCACGGATCTGCGCCCGACGCTGTCGGTCAGCTTGCAGTGCTCGCGCAGATGCCGGTGTTCGCCGTGCATCGGCACCACAATCTGCGGTTTGACCAGGTTCTGCATCTCCAGCAGGTCAGGCCGGTTGGCATGGCCCGACACGTGATACATGCCGTCGTTGTCATCCACCACATCGACGCCCAGTTCGGAAAACGCATTGACGATGCGATAGACGCCGCGTTCGTTGCCGGGGATGATCTTGGACGACATCAGGAACGTGTCACCCTCTGCCATGCTCATCCCCAGATACTTGCCCCGCGCCAGTTGAGCGGATGCGGCGCGGCGTTCGCCCTGGGATCCGGTGACGATCAGCATCAGGCTTTCGCGCGGCAGCTCGCGGGCATCCTCGACGCTGACGGTGCCGGGAAAATCCGTCAGCACGCCGGTCTCGACGGACGCGCGGATCATCCGTTGCATCGCGCGGCCCAGCAGGCAGACCGACCGTCCCGCCTTTTCGCCCGCCACCGCCAGGGTGCGCACCCGGGCGACGTTGGAGGCAAAGGTGGTGGCGACGACCATCCCGGGCTGATCGGCGATCAGCTTGGTGATGTTGGCGCCAAGGCTTGCCTCGGAGCGTCCTGGGTTCTTGGAAAACACGTTGGTCGAATCGCAGATCAGCGCCCTGATGCCATCCCTGGCCACCTCGGCCCAGAGAGCGGGATCGTAGGCTTCCCCCACCAGCGGGGTCTTGTCCAATTTGAAATCGCCGGTGTGGATCACCCGGCCTTCGGGCGTGTCGATCACCAGCGCGCTGCTTTCGGGGATCGAATGAGAGATCGGAAGGAATCCCACGGTGAAGGGCCCGGCGGTCACGGTTTCGGGCCAGGCAGATACGATGTTGACCTGTTCGGGATCCTGCCCCTGTTCCTCCATCTTGCGCCGGGCATGGCTGGCGGTGAAGGCGCGGCAATAGACCGGCGCGCGCAGCCGGTCCCACAGCAGCCCGATGGCGCCCACGTGATCCTCATGGGCGTGGGTGATGAAGATCGCATCGAGCCTGTCGGCACGTTTCGCGATCCAGTCGATGTCGGCGAAGATCAGATCGACGCCTGGGCTGCCATCCATGTCGGGGAACGCCACGCCCAGATCGACGATGATGTATCGTTCCCGCCCCTCCGGGCCATATCCGTAAACATAGCAATTCATGCCGATCTCCCCGGCGCCGCCGAGGGGAAGGTAAATCAGTCTTTCGGTACTCATGCGGTCCTGTTTTCCTTGTTGTAACGATGGATCACGGTCAGCCCGTGGATCGTCAGTTGATCCTCGTAGGCGTCGAACAACGCCTCGGTCTGCTGGAACAATGGCGCCAGCCCGCCTGTTGAGATGATCTTCATCGGGCGGTCCCGCTCGGCCTTGATCCGGATGCAGATTTCGCGCACGAGGCCGATATAGCCCCAGAAGACGCCGCTTTGCATGCAGGCCACCGTATTGGTGCCCACCACGCGCTGCGGTTTGGAGATATCCACATGGGGCAGTGCCGCCGCGGCCTGATGCAGCGCCTCGAGCGACAGGTTGACCCCGGGCGCGATGACGCCGCCGATATAGGCGCCGTCCTCTGCCACGACATCGAAGGTGGTCGCGGTGCCGAAATCCACGACGATCAGATCCCCCCCGAACAGATCGTAACCCGCGACGGTGTTGACCAGACGGTCGGGGCCGACGGCGGTGCCCTGATCGACGCGCACCGGGATCGGCAGCAGACAGTCGGCCTTGCCCACCACCAGCGGACGGCAGTTGAAGTAGCGGTCCGCCAGGACCCGCAGGTTGAAGACGACGCGCGGCACGGTGGACGACACGATCACCTCCGTGATCTCGACCTCGAGTTTCTGGAATTGCATCAGCGTCGAAAGCCAGACGTAATACTGGTCCGCCGTGCGCTGCCATTCGGTGCTGGTGCGCCAGGTGGCAAGGAACCGCGTGCCGTCCCAGATGGAGAACACGGTGTTGGTGTTGCCGCAGTCGATGGCCAGAAGCATCCGCGCGCGTCCTCAGAAATAGACATCGGCGGCGGGAATGACCTTTGGCCCGTCCGCGGTGATCAGGATCAGCTGCCCCGTATCGTCGATGGTGTCGAACTGGCCGGTGATCTCGCCCGTCGCGGTGCGGGCGGTGATGACTTCGCCCAGCCGGGCGGCATCGCGCAGCCATTTGTCGCGGATCGGATCGAACCCCAGCCGTTCGAGAATTGATTCCTCGGTGGCGTAGAACCCCGCAAGATCATGAAGGAACTGCTCTGGTGCAATCTCTGCACCGCCCTGTTCGGCAAGGCTGACCGGGGGAAACGCGGCGTCGCGCAGCGCGGGGGCAGAGGCGAGATTGACGCCGACCCCGATCGACAGCCAGTCCACCTGTCCCGCCGACCCCGCGCTTTCCAGCAGGATGCCCGCGATCTTGCCCTGATCCAGCAGCACGTCGTTGGGCCACTTGTTCGCAAGCCGGGTGCGATCCACATGCAGGGCCAGGGTTTCGAACAGCGCGTTGGCGGCCATGAACGACCGCAGCGCCGCCCAGCCCGGCACCCCGCCCGGCCGCATCACCAGGGTGGCGGCAAAGTTGCCCGGCGCCATGTGCCAGGATTTGCCCCGCCTGCCCCGCGCGGCCGTCTGGGCATGGGCCATGATCCAGGTCGGGCGCCTCATTTCCGAAGCAATGCGCGCGGCTTCGGCATTGGTGCTGTCGATGCTGTCGAACACGACGCGGTCGTAGCCCTCGGGCCATGCCGCCCGGTCAGGAAGTTCAGTTGACAAGGGTGGCCGCCGCTGCGGCTGCGGCGTTTTCGATACCGAAGAGGTTTATCACGCCGATGACCATCGCCGCGGCCGACGCCACGAGAAACCCGGACAGAAGTGGCGAGCCGCCCGCATCGAGCCCCTCGTCCTCCTTGCCGAAGTACATCAGGAATACGATCCGCAGATAGTAATAGGCGCCGATGGCAGAGGCCACGGCGGACAGACCCACCAGCCAGAACAGATTGGCGTCGATCCCCGCCTGCCACACGTTCAGCTTGCCGAAGAACCCCAGCATCGGCGGCACCCCCGCAAGGCTGAACATCAGGATCAGCAACGCCAGCGCGCGCAGCGGTTCGCGCCTTGAATACATGCTGAGGGAGGCGATGTCGGTGACGGGCTGGCCGTCCTTTTCCATCGACAGGATGAAGGCGAAGGTGCCGACGTTCATCGTCACGTAGATCACCATGTAGACAAGCAGCGCCTGCACGCCGAACGCGGTGCCCGCCGCAAGGCCGATCAGGGCGTAGCCCATGTGGGAGATCGACGAATAGGCCATCAGCCGCTTGATGTTGCTCTGGCCGATCGCGGCGATGGCGCCGAGGAACATCGATGCCACCGACAGCAGCGCGATGATCTGCTGCCAGTCGGCGACGACACCGCCGAAAGCGTCGTGCATCACCCGTGCGAACAGAGCGATGGCGGCGACCTTCGGCGCCGTGGCAAAGAACGCGGTGACCGGGGTGGGCGCGCCCTCATAGACATCGGGTGTCCACATGTGGAACGGCGCCGCCGACACCTTGAACGCCAGACCGGACACGATGAACACCAGCCCGAACAGCAGGCCGAGCGGCGCCTGTTCGATGCCGACCGCGACGACGATACCGGCGAACAGCGTGGTGCCGGCAAAGCCGTAGGTCAGCGAACAGCCATAGAGCAGCAGGCCCGAACTGAGCGCGCCCAGAACGAAGTATTTCAGCCCCGCCTCTGTCGATTTCACGCTGTCGCGGCGCAGGGACGCTACCACGTAGAGCGCGAGCGACTGCAACTCCAGCCCCATGTAGAGGGTGATCAGATCCCCGGCGCTGACCATCGTCATCATCCCCACGGCCGCCAGGGTCACAAGGATGGGATATTCGAACCTGAGCAGGTTGCGGCGCACCATGTACCCCTCGCTCATCAGCAAGACGGCGGCGGCGGAGATCAGGATCAGGGATTTGGCAAAGCGCGAAAAGCCGTCGTTGAGGAAACTGCCGCCGAAGGCCGCATGGGTGCCCCCCGACAGGGCCACCCAGATCCCGACACCGACAAGTGCCGCCGAGGTGGTCCAGACCAGCACCGGCGCGCTGCGGTCCTTGCCGCCGTAGACCCCGAACAGCAGGGCCAGCAACGCGTAGGCGGCCAGAAAGACCTCGGGCAGAACGGACTGAAAATCGAGCGTTGTCATTGTGTTCTTTCAGGCTCAGTTTTCGGCAATGGCGGTGGTTCCGCCCGCATCGATCAGCGCGGTTTCGACGTTGCCCAGCAGCGCCTCGACCGCGGGGCCGGTGATGTCGGTCACAAGGCTGGGATAGACCCCCAGCAGGATGGTCATCACCACGAGGGGCGCAAAGATCACCCGTTCACGCCGGGTCATGTCGGTGATGGATTTCAGCGATTCCTTGATCAGATCGCCCATCACCACCCGGCGATAAAGCCACAGCGCATAGGCCGCCGACAGGATCACCCCGGATGTGGCGATGGCGGCAACCCAGGTGTTGGCCTGGAACATCCCCATCAGCGTCAGGAATTCACCGACGAACCCGCTGGTGCCGGGCAGGCCGACATTGGCCATGGTGAACAAGAGGAATATCATCGCATAGGCGGGCATCCGGTTCACGAGGCCGCCATAGGCGTCGATTTCGCGGGTGTGCATCCGGTCGTAGATCACCCCGACGCAGAGGAACAGCGCACCCGAAATGAACCCGTGGCTGATCATCTGGAAGATCGCGCCGTCCAGCCCCTGCTGGTTGACGCTGAAAATCCCGGCGGTGACATAGCCCATGTGGGCGACGGAGGAATAGGCGATCAGTTTCTTCATGTCGGACTGGGCCAGCGCCACGAGGCTGGTGTAGACGATGGCGATCGCCGACAGCCACAGCACCATCGGCGCCAGCATGTCCGACGCGACCGGAAACATTGGTAGGCTGAAGCGCAGAAAGCCGTAGCCGCCCATCTTGAGCAGGATCGCGGCCAGAACAACCGAACCGGCGGTGGGCGCCTGCACATGGGCATCGGGCAGCCATGTATGCACCGGCCACATGGGCATCTTGACCGCGAAAGATGCGAAGAAGGCCACCCACATCAGGGTCTGCATCCCGCCCACGATCTGCACTCCAAGCACGCCGAACGTGGCCGAGCCGAAATTGTGAGCCAAAAGCGTCGGGATGTCGGTGCTGCCCGCATCGACATACATGGCGACCATCGCCACCAGCATCAGCACCGAGCCGAGGAAGGTGTAGAGGAAGAACTTGAAGCTGGCATAGATCCGGTTCGCCCCGCCCCAGATGCCGATGATCAGGAACATCGGGATCAGCCCAGCCTCGAAGAACAGGTAGAACAGGACGAGATCCAGCGCGCAGAACACGCCCAGCATCAGCGTTTCCAGCAGCAGGAACGCAATCATGTATTCCTTGACCCGGACCTTCACATCCCAGCAAGCGAGGATGGTGATCGGCATCAGGAACGTCGTCAGCATCACAAACAGCACCGAGATGCCATCGACGCCCATCTTGTATTTCAGCCCGAAGATCCAGTCGCGTTCCTCGACGAACTGAAAACCCGTGTCGGCGGCATCGAACCCGAACAGGATGAACAGCGACATGAAGAAACTGGCCAGGGTCGCGATCAGAGCGAGGTACTTGGCGTTGCGCTGCGCGGCTTCGTCATCGCCGCGCAGGAACACGGCAAGGATCAGCGCGGCCAGTGCGGGCAGGAAGGTGACGATGGAAAGCAGGTTGTCCATCACCCGGCGCCCCCGCCCAGCGTCATCCAGGTGATGAGCAGCGCGATGCCTATGACCATGGCGAAGGCGTAATGGAACAGATAGCCCGATTGCGCGCGGCCCGCGAGCCGGGTGAAGAACGGGATGATCCCCATGGCCAGCCCGTTGATGCCGCCGTCGATCACGTCGCCGTCGCCCCGCGTCCACAGGAACCGACCGAGGCCCTTGGCAGGCCGCACGAACACTGCATCGTAGATTTCATCGAAATACCACTTGTTCAGAAGGAAGCGGTAAAGGATCGGCTGCGTCGCGGCCAGACGGCCCGGCAGGCTGGGATTGTGCATGTAGAACAGCCATGCCGTGGCAAGGCCGATCAGCATCGCGGCAAAGGGCGAAACCTTGACCCATACGGGGGCATGATGCGCCTCTTCCATCACGTGGTTGTCGGCGCCGGTATAGATCGCCCCCTCGCCGGGTGCTGCGGCCGCAGTTTCGCTTGCCTCTTCCTGTTGGACGCTGTCGACTGACTGGTTTTGCTGCGCGCCGTCGTCTGCGGCGTCGCCATCGCCCGGTTCGGCGTCAGCGGCGTCACGACCAGCCACAGCGCCCTGTTCCGATGCCTCCAGGTGAACTGGAACGCCAAAGAACGTGTTGACGCTTTCGTGGCTGCCGAAGAAGGAATTGAACCAGACCATCCCGGAAAAAACCGCGCCAATCGCCAGGACGCCCAAGGGCACCAGCATGGTCAGCGGGCTTTCGTGGGCGTGCTCATGGGTGTGCCTGTTGCCCCGGGCCGCGCCGAAGAAGGTCATGAACATCAGCCGCCAGGAATAGAAGCTGGTGAACATCGCCGCGATCACCAGCATCCAGAACGCAAAGGTCCCGGGGCCCGACATGGCACCCCATGCGCTTTCGATCACCGCGTCCTTGGACAGAAACCCGGCGAACCCGATGTGGGTCAGAGGGATGCCGACGCCGGTGATCGCGAGCGTGCCGATCATCATCGCCCAGAACGTATAGGGCAGCTTCTTGCGCAGACCGCCGTAGTTGCGCATGTCCTGTTCGTGGTGCATCCCATGGATCACCGATCCGGCCCCGAGGAACAGCATCGCCTTGAAGAACGCATGGGTCAACAGGTGGAACATGGCGACGGAATAGACCCCGACCCCGGCAGCGACGAACATGTAGCCAAGCTGTGAACAGGTCGAATAGGCGATGACGCGCTTGATGTCGTTCTGCACCAGCCCGACGGTGGCGGCGAAGAACGCCGTGCTCGCACCGATGATGGTCACGAAGGCGGTGGCAGTGGGGGCGAACTCCATCAGCGGCGACATCCGCACGACAAGGAACACGCCCGCCGTCACCATGGTGGCGGCATGGATCAGCGCCGACACCGGCGTCGGGCCTTCCATCGCGTCGGGAAGCCATGTGTGCAGGAACAGCTGCGCCGATTTCCCCATGGCCCCGATGAACAGCAGCACGCAGATCACCTCGATTGCGTTCCACTCCGACCAGAGGAATTGAAGCCGGGTTTCAGCAAGTTCGGGTGCGGCAGCGAACACGTCGGAGAAATTCACGCTGTCCACGAGAAAGAAGATCGCGAAAATCCCGAGGGCGAAACCGAAATCGCCGATACGGTTCACCACGAACGCCTTGATGGCGGCGGCATTTGCCGTGGGCTTGCGGTAGTAAAAGCCGATCAGCAGGTAAGAGGCGACGCCGACGCCTTCCCAGCCGAAGAACATCTGAACCAGATTGTCGGCCGTCACCAGCATCAGCATCGCGAAGGTGAAGAACGACAGATAGGCGAAGAACCGCGGGCGATACGACTCGCCTGCGCGGAAATTGTCGTCATGGGCCATGTAGCCGAAAGAATAGAGATGAACGAGGCTGCTGACCGTGGTCACCACGATCAGCATGATCGCGGTCAGCCTGTCCAGCCGGATCGCCCATTCCGTGGCCAGCGATCCCGATTCGATCCAGCGCATGATCGGGATCTGTTGCATGGTGCCGTCGAACGTCAGGAACACGATCCACGACAATAGTGCCGCAAGAAACAGCAGACCCGTCGCCGTCCACTGCGCCGCCGCCTCGCCGATGAATTTCCAGCCGAAGCCGCAGATAAGCGCTCCGATGAGCGGTGCGAAGAGGATGATGGTTGCCACGCGGATCAGCCCTTCATCACGTTTACATCTTCGACGTCGATGGTCCCGCGGTTGCGGAAGAAACATACGAGGATGGCAAGGCCGATGGCGGCCTCGGCGGCGGCGACGGTCAGCACGAACATGGTGAACACCTGCCCGACAAGATCGCCGAGGAAGGACGAGAACGCGACGAAGTTTATGTTCACCGCCAGCAGCATCAACTCGATGCTCATCAGGATGATGATCACGTTCTTGCGGTTCAGGAACAACCCGAAGATGCCGATCACGAACAGCGCGGCGGCGACCGTGAGATAGTGTTCAATTCCGATCATCGGTGTCCTGTCCCGTCGTGCGGTTTTCGCCGGTTGTCCCGGCCGTCATCCCAGGAACGCGTAGCCGCCGAAGACCACGATCAGAACGACGACGAGGACGACGATTGTATTGGTGGACATGGTTTGTGCTCCTTTTCCTGTCTGCCTGCTATCCGCCGACACCGCCGTTTGCAACGCCGGACCGTGGCCCGTGGCCCTGCAATGCGACCACGATGCCGTTTTCAGAGCCCCTGCCCCGGTTTCACGTCCCGCACCTGCATCGCCACCGCCGGATCGCGCATCATCTGCGCCACCACGTTCTGACGCTTGACGTCCGCGCGATGGCGCAGGGTCAGAACGATCGCGCCGATCATCGCCACCAGCAGGATCAGCCCGGAAAGCTGGAACTGGAGCATGTAATCGTCATAGATCAGCTGGCCCAGCATCGCCGTATTTTCACTGTTGCCATAGTCGGCGACGACAGCCGCGCGCAGGATGACCGCCTGGTCGCTGGCCTGCCACACCCCGAAGGCGATGCCGAGCTGCATCAGGATCACCACGCCGATCAGCAGCGCCAGCGGCATGTATTTGGTCATCTCCGCCTTGAGTTCGGCGAAATCCACATCCAGCATCATCACCACGAAAAGAAACAGCACCGCGACCGCGCCGACATAGACGATGACCAGCAGCATGGCGACGAATTCGGCCCCCAGCAGCACGAACAGCCCCGCCGAGGACAGGAACGCTAGGATCAGCCACAGGACCGAATGCACCGGGTTGCGGCTGACGACCGTGAACAGTCCCGCCGCCACCAAAGTGATGGCAAAGAGGTAGAATGCGAAAACCGCAGCTTCCATGGTCCGGGTCTCCCTTTCGTCTTCCGAGCGGTCCGACTTAACGGTAGGGCGCGTCGATTTCCAGATTTCGGGCGATTTCGGCTTCCCAGCGGTCGCCGTTTTCAAGCAGCTTGGCCTTGTCGTAATAAAGCTCTTCGCGGGTTTCGGTCGAGAATTCGAAGTTCGGCCCCTCGACGATGGCATCGACCGGACATGCCTCCTGGCAGAAGCCACAGTAGATGCATTTGGTCATGTCGATGTCATAGCGTGTGGTGCGGCGCGAGCCGTCGATGCGGGGTTCGGCATCGATGGTGATCGCCTGCGCCGGGCAGATCGCTTCGCACAGCTTGCAGGCGATGCAGCGTTCCTCGCCGTTGGGATAGCGGCGCAGGGCGTGTTCGCCCCTGAACCGGACCGACAGCGGGCCCTTTTCATGGGGATAGTTCAGCGTCGCCTTGGGCGAGAAGAAGTATTTCAGACCCAGCCCGAACCCTTTGAAGAAGTCGAACAGCAGGAAATACTTTCCGGCGCGGACATAGTCGATCTGTGTCATGGATCAGCCTCCGGCGGTCCAGCGGGCATAGCTGCCGCCGAACGCCTCAAAATGAGCGAGGAATGCCACCAGAACGACCCAGAACAGCGAGAACGGCAGGAACACCTTCCAGCCGAGGCGCATCAACTGATCGTAGCGGTAGCGCGGCACGATGGCCTTTACCATCGCGAACAGGAAGAAGAAGAACGCCATTTTGCCCACCATCCAGAGCGCGCCGTCCGGCAGGCCGGGGATCGGCGACAGCCAGCCGCCGAAGAACAGCAGCGTAATCAACGCGCACATCAGGAAGATCGCGATATATTCCCCGGCCATGAACAACAGGAACGGCGTCGAGGAATATTCGACCTGATATCCTGCGACGAGCTCGGATTCGGCCTCCGGCAAATCGAACGGCGGGCGATTGGTTTCCGCAAGGCAGGAGATGAAGAACAGGAACACCATGGGAAAATGCGGCAGCCAGTACCAGTTCAGCAGTCCGAAATCGCCGTCCTGTGCACGGACGATGGCGCCAAAGTTCATGCTGCCGGTCGAAATGATCACGCCGATGATGATCAGCCCTATGCTGACCTCATAGGAAATCATCTGCGCGGCGGAGCGCAGCGAACCGAGGAAGGCGTATTTCGAATTGCTGGCCCAGCCGCCCATGATCACGCCGTACACCTCGAGCGAGGAAATCGCGAACACGAACAGGATCGCCACGTTGATGTCGGCGAGGACCCAGCTTTCGTTGAACGGAATTACCGCCCAGGTCAGGATCGCCAGCACGAAACTGGCCATCGGCGCCAGCATGAACACGATGCGGTCCGCGCCGGCAGGGACGACGATTTCCTTCATCACGTATTTCAGCGCGTCGGCCACGGTCTGCAGCAGACCGAAGATCCCCACGACGTTGGGCCCCCGGCGCATCTGCACGGCGGCCCAGATCTTGCGGTCGCCATAGACAAGGAACAGCAGCGACACCATGACGAAACCGATGACCAGAAGGCACTGCGCCGCGACAAGCAGGGCAATGCCCGGTCCGGTGGTAACGAATTCACCCATTGTCAGTCACCGTCGCTCGACGCATCGTTGTCCTGTTCATGCCCTGGGCATCCCGCATTGCGGAACGTGATCGACATTGCCGCAGGTCTGCGGCACATCCCGCAGCAGACCCGGTGGCACCGTGTAAACAGCATCGCCGCGCTGAAAGCCACCCTCTTCGGCGACATTCCCGGGGGCGCGGCGGGTCGCAACACTGTCGGTTTCGGTCATGCCCGAAGCGGCCGCGCTTTCCGCATGTTCTGCGCCGTGGGGGCAGACCGGTGATGAAAGCACCTGCCGTTCAGGCAACAGCATCACGACGGCACCCTGAGTTCTGCCAGGCCGCACCGCTATTCCGCCGCGACCAGCGTTTCGGACCGGGCCCGGGCATTGGCGCTGAGACGCGCCATGATCTCGCTCGCGCGGGCGATGGGGTTGGACAGATAGTGGTCGCGGATCGCCGGGCGGAACGCGAGATCGCCAAGATCGCCTCCGTCGACCGGGTGCCAGTCGTTTTGCACGACCTCGTCGATCCGGGCCAGATGCGGCACCGCCTTGACCAGCGCGCGGCGCAGCGCCGCAAGTGAATCATAGGGCAGCGTCGCGTCGAGTTCTGCCGAAAGTGCCCGCAGGATCGCCCAGTTCTCTTTCGCATCCCCTGGGGGAAAGCTGGCGCGCAGGGCAAGTTGCGCGCGCCCCTCGGTGTTGACGAACAGGCCGTGTTCCTCTGTCCAGGCGGCGGCGGGCAGGATCACGTCGGCCCGGTGCGCGCCCCGGTCGCCATGGCTGCCCTGATAGATCACGAACGGGCCTTCGGGAATGTCGCCCTCATCGCCGCCAAGGTTGTACACCACCTCTGCCCCGTCCAGCACCGCCGCGATCCCGCCTTCGGTGACAGCACCGACATCCATGGCACCGACCCGGCCCGCGGCGGTGTGCAGGATCAGCAACCCCGAATTCGTCCGCTCAGCAAGGTCCATGGCCCGCGCCAGGACGGCGGCACCGTCGTCGCGGCACAGCGCCGCCTGCCCGACGATCACCAGTGACGGCTCGTCCAGCACCTTGTCATAGGTCATTTCGAGCAGGGGTTCCAGATCGCCCGGCCCGGTACCGACATGCGCGTAGTCGTAGGTCAGATCCGCCGCCTGCCCCACCAGCCCGACATTGGCGCCCCGCGACCAGGCCTTGCGGATACGGGCGTTCAGCACCGGCGCCTCGATCCTCGGATTGGTGCCGATCAGCATGATGTGGCGGGCGGTATCAATATCCTCGATCGCCGCGGTTCCGACATAGCCCGACCGGTTGCCCGCGGGCAACTTCGCCCCGTCGGTGCGGCATTCCACATGGCCGCCCTGCGTCTCGATCAGCTGTTTCAGCGCAAAGGCCGCCTCTGCCGGGGCCAGATCGCCGATCAGGCCCGCAACCTTGCGACCCCTGATCGCACTTGCGGCGGCCGCCAGCGCCTCTGGCCAGGTGGCGGGCTTCAGCTTGCCGTCGATGCGCACGAAGGGTCGGTCGAGCCGCTGGCGGCGCAATCCGTCCCAGACAAAGCGGGATTTGTCGCTCAGCCATTCCTCGTTGATGCCGTCGTGGTTGCGGGGCAGCAGGCGCATCACCTCGCGACCCTTGGTGTCGACCCTGATGTTGCTGCCCAGTGCATCCATCACGTCGATGGTTTCGGTCTTGGTCAGCTCCCAGGGGCGGGCGGTGAAGGCATAGGGTTTGGACGTCAGCGCGCCTACCGGGCAGAGATCTATGATGTTGCCCTGAAGCTCGCTGCTGAGCGTCTGGCCGAGATAGGACGTGATCTCGGAATCCTCGCCCCGGCCGGTCTGGCCCATCTGGGTGATGCCGGCGACTTCGGTGGTAAATCGCACGCAACGCGTGCACGAGATGCAGCGCGTCATGTGGGTTTCGACCAGCGGCCCGAGATCGAGGTCGACCGAGGCGCGCTTTGCCTCGCGGAACCGGCTGAAATCGACGCCGTAGGCCATGGCCTGATCCTGCAGGTCGCATTCGCCGCCCTGATCGCAGATCGGGCAGTCCAGCGGATGGTTGATCAGCAGGAACTCCATCACCCCCTCGCGGGCCTTCTTGACCATTGGGCTTTTCGTGCGGATCACCGGCGGCGCGCCTTCGGGACCGGGGCGCAGATCGCGCACCTGCATGGCACAGGACGCTGCGGGCTTGGGGGGGCCGCCGACAATCTCGACCAGACACATCCGGCAGTTCCCGGCAATCGACAAACGTTCGTGATAGCAGAATCGCGGAATTTCGATCCCCGCCTGTTCGCAGGCCTGGATCAGCGTCATGGACTGGTCCACTTCGATTTCCATGTCGTCGATGATGATCTTTCGCTGGGTGCTCATCGCTGTCATCCTTCCCATGCACGCCTTGACCGCGATCCGCGCGTTCCGGCGGCGGCTGTCAGGCGGCGGTGCCCGGTGTTGTCACTTACTGAAACAATTCCGGAATGTCTGCAACGCCGATCCGCCTGCCCGCAACAACGTGACGCGTCCCGCGATGCTTGGCGGACCGCACCTAGCGGCAGCGGCCGGTGAATTTCCACGCCGACAGACTTTCGCGCGCATAACGCTCGACGCGGTCGTATGTCACCCGGGTCACGCCCCGGATGGCACCGCAATGGGCGACCGACAGGCGGTCCGCGACCCGGCGGGCGCTGACGCGATTGACGAGGTTGGGTTCAACGAAGACGGCAAAACCGCCGTCGTCTGCGCGCAGGATGCCCCTGGGCTCGATAGCCGCCTCGGAGTTGAGATGCCCGGCACCGTGATGGGCGAATCCGTGGTGAACGCGTCCGCGCAGAAAGTGGCCATAGTATTCGGCTTGCGGTGCGACGCTGTCGAACGTGCCGCCACCAAGGATGGCATGACCCGCTACGTCGGACCGCTCATGGGCGATGGCAGGGGATGACATCCCGAACGCGATGGCAAGCGCGGCGGACCAGAGCATTGCAGGCATTCTCATTTCTCCCTCAACAGCCGGCCGCTGGCCGATTTTCGCGCGATTTCTTCGGCGCCCACGCGACAGTATCCCGCCGGATCGCCCGGACTGGCACCGCGGCGGACCAGATCGCCCCGGATAAGGACGCGCAGCTTTTCCTTCTCGGCCTTGTTCTCCGTCAGGTTGCGGATCTGGTCGTCGGAATAGCCGGCCGTCCGGGCATAGGTTTCGATGGATTTGAGGTAGGTGAAGGCGCGCAGCATCCGGGGTTCGATGGTCGGACAGTTCTTGCGCACCTCATCGGCCAGCCCGATGCTGTAGAACATCGAGCGCACCGTCGGTTCCTGGTGCAAAGGGGTCAGCGCGCGGACCATCGGGGCTGACAGGGCCGCCGCCGCAGCGACGGCACAGGCAAGGGTCATCCTCATTGAACTCTCCGATCGGACATATCTTCAAGCGTACCCGACAGCGACCGGGCGGTGCAGGTTCCAGCGCAAGAGTGAGGGCGTCGCCCGGGGATTGCAAGGACCCGGGCAGAATTGCCCGCGGACGTGAAAGCCGTGGGCCGCTGGGATCGGCCGCCGGATTTCGAATTTGGGCAAGGGACGGCGGCAAGGCGCCATGACAGTCACGCCGTCGCGACCGGGCTGGTCGGTACGGCCATCAACCTGCGCCCCGCCATAGCGTCATCGCGTGCTGCAGATGCCAGAAAAGGTCAGACCCCCGTCGGCATCGCGGATGGGGCGCCATTCGCCTGCCGCGTCCAGATCCCAGTCGATGTCCGAACCGCCGTGTTCCAGCAGACAATGCGCGGTGGCTGGATGCCGGACGCTTTCGCGCACATCCGCAATGCCCGCGCCATTCGCCTGCACCCGGACGACAAAGCGGCGGTCCTCATCCAGCGGGGTCAGCTTGCTGCGGAACGGCAGAGTCACCTCCGGAGTGGCATTGAAGAAACCCAGCCGTTGCGGAACACCGCACCCCGACAGCACGACAGCGAGGGCCATGCCAAGGGCGACGCTTCTGGCGAGGGCTGCTGTCATGGTTGTACCTTATGGCCGGTTCCGAACGCACAATCCATAACGGGGCGGAACGAAACAGGCAACGACCGGCGCGGGGCCGTCCGTCAGACCGACACGGACGTACCAGACCCGCCCAGTTGCCAGTTCCATGGTCGGACCTTGCGACGGCGGTCCGGCATGCCCCCGGAACCGACCGGGAAATGCCCCATCCGCAGCAGGGGCCGTTGCCCAGACCCCGGTCGGCGGGGGCGTGTCAGGGTCGCATGCCACAGGTTGTCCGTCCAACGGCCGAGCGAGACCAACACGAAGCGGCGATCGCTTTGCGATGGCGGCTAGGCGGGGGGGTTATTCCGCCGCGACCGTTCGGGTTCGCTTGTGGGCGATGCGGTCTTCGATCTCGTCGCGGAAATGCCGGATCAGCCCCTGGATCGGCCAGGCGGCGGCGTCCCCCAGCGCACAGATGGTGTGGCCCTCGACCTGCTTGGTCACGTCCAGCAGCATGTCGATCTCTGCCGGTTCGGCATCGCCCTTCACGAGCCGGTCCATGACCCGCATCATCCATCCGGTGCCTTCGCGGCAGGGCGTGCACTGCCCGCAGCTTTCGTGCTTGTAGAATGCGGAAAGCCGCCAGATCGCCTTTATGATGTCGGTGCTCTGGTCCATCACAATGACGGCGGCGGTGCCAAGTCCCGACCGCTGCTCGCGCAGCCAGTCGAAATCCATGATTCCCTCTTCGCGCATGATCTTGCCGGGCAGCATCGGAACGGAGGAACCGCCGGGGATCACCGCCTTGAGATTGTCCCAGCCGCCACGGATGCCGCCGCAGTGTCTTTCGATCAGTTCCTCGAAACCGATCGACATCGCCTCTTCGACCACGCAGGGGGTGTTCACATGCCCGGAAATCGCGAACAGCTTGGTGCCGGTGTTGTTGGGGCGACCGAAGCCGGCGAACCAGTCTGCACCGCGCCGCAGGATCGTCGGCACGACCGCGATGGATTCGACGTTGTTGACCGTCGTGGGACAGCCGTAAAGACCGGCACCGGCGGGAAACGGCGGTTTCATCCGCGGCATCCCCTTCTTGCCCTCGAGCGATTCCAGAAGCGCCGTTTCCTCGCCGCAGATGTAGGCGCCGGCGCCGTGATGCAGGTAGAGATCGAAATCCCATCCCGATCCGGCGGCGTTGCGGCCCAGCAGACCGTCGTCATAAGCGGCGTCGATGGCGGCCTGCAACACCTCGCGTTCGCGGATGTATTCGCCGCGGATGTAGATGTAGCAGGCGTGGGCGTTCATCGCGAAGGACGCGATCAGACAGCCTTCGATCAGGGTGTGCGGATCATGGCGCATGATCTCGCGGTCCTTGCAGGTACCGGGTTCGGATTCATCCGCATTCACCACCAGATAGGACGGGCGGCCGTCGCTTTCCTTGGGCATGAACGACCATTTGAGTCCGGTGGGAAAGCCCGCCCCGCCACGTCCGCGCAGACCCGACGTCTTCATCTGCTCGACGATCCAGTCCCGGCCCTTGCCGATCAGATCGCCCGTGCCGTCCCAGTGGCCGCGCGCCTTGGCGCCCGCCAGACTGCGGTCGTGCATCCCGTAAATGTTTGTAAAGATCCGGTCTTCGTCTTTCAGCATGTCGTCACCTCGGTTTACCGGGATCCCGGATCGCGCCGCCTGCGCCAGATCCGGTATGTCACCACAAGCGCCCAGACCATCGCGGCCAGGGCGGCAAAATCAATCAGGAACAGAACCCGGGTGGTCAGCACACCCCGTCCGCCCAGGTACTGTGCCAGCATCCACCCGAGGATCGCGATGGCGATCACGAGACCTGCGGCACGTTGCTGGCGGGCCTGCGAAGGATCGGAATCGTTGTCGGCGCGCATCCCCGCCCTCCATCGTTGCCTTGGCCAGACCTGTGTCTTGCCATGGGGCCACACGGAAAGGCGATGCGACAGACCGCCCTCTTGTCGCAGGGTCAGTAGACGCTGCCGCTTTCGACCCTCTTGGAGAAATCCGTATCCTCGCCGGCGGCCAGCTGCCTGGCCTGCGCGACCCAGTCATCCCGGCTGACCCGGCCCTTGAAGCCTTCAAGGTTGTCGTCGACCCAGACCACCTCTGCGTGGTCCCAGTGCGCGATCTGGTCGAAATGGTAGATCCCCATGGAATTGCACAGCTCTTCCAGCTTCGGACCGACGCCCTTGATCTGTTTGAGATCGTCGGCACCGCTGGCCCTGGGCGCCGATAGAGTCTGCGGTCGGCGTCCGGCTGTCATATCCGCTGGTGCGTCGACTGTGCCCTGCGGGGTGACGGGTGCAGGATCGGGTCGGTTGTAAACGGCGGTCGGCGCGGCCCCGTACGGTCCGGTTGCATGGTCTTCCGAAGAAGCCCCGGGCGCCGTCGCACTATGCTGCGCCGGGGTTGGCGCGGCGGAACGGGTCCGGTGCGTATCGGTTTCGGCCGGCTTTCGGTGGAACCCGCGCAGCAGGACGATGGCGACCACCCCCGCCACGCCGAGCGACAGGAACAGCGCCGGCGAAAAGCCATAGTCCCCCACCACCATCAGGGCAACGAACGCGACAAGCCAGACCATTCCGGCCATGGCCCCGACCATCAACATGGTGCCTTGTGTTTGCTTCGACATCTGCGGACTCTCCCTCTTGGACTGATCTTCGACCTTGTCCATTTCTATTTAGCGCGGTTTTCAACCCCTGTCGCCTGTCCTGTCGCAAGGGCGGCGGCCTGTGCGACCCAGTCGTCACGGCTGGCGCGGCCCCTGAAGCCTTCGAGATTGCCATCGACCCAGGCAATCTCCTGCACGCTCCACCGGGCGATCTGATCGAAGTGATAGATTCCGAGGCTGTTCAACTGTAGCTCGAGATTCGGTCCGATGCCGCTGATCCGTTTGAGATCGTCCGCCGTGCCGCCGCG
>JBGTLJ010000526.1:0-2646 GCA_041744175.1 Oceaniglobus sp.
GATCTCGTGATCGCCGACCTGCGCGCCGATCCGCCAGCCGACCGCCTCGGGTCGGCGAAACAGATCGTCCGCCCCGGCCCGGCGCAGCCCGCGACCGGGCGACAGCAGCGACACAGCCTCAAGAAGGTTGGTCTTGCCCGCCCCGTTGGATCCGAAAACCGCGACCGGTGCCCCGCCCAGATCCAGCACCGCCCGACGGTGAGAGCGGAAATGCGACAGTTCCAGCCGCGTGACGGTCTGCGCCATCACACCCCGGCCCGGCTTCTTTTTCGTCCAATAACTCCCGCCGGAGGCACCCGACAGCCGTCACACGCGCATCGGCATGACGACATAGACCGCCGAAGTGTCGTTGCCTTCCTGCATCAGGGTCGGATCGCCGGACGAGTTGAACAGGAATACCGCGTTCTCGCGGTCGACCTGGCTCGCGATCTCCAGAAGGTACTTGGCGTTGAACCCGATTTCCAGCTTCTCGTCGCCATAGGCGACGGCAAGTTCCTCCTCGGCATTGCCGCTGTCGGGCGCGTTGACTGACAGGATCAGCCGGTCCTCGTCGATCTGCATCTTCACGGCGCGCGACCGTTCGCTGCTCACGGTGGCGACCCGGTCGACCGCTCGGGCGAACTCCCTGGCATCCACCTCCAGCCGCTTGGTGTTGCCCTTGGGGATGACACGGGAATAGTCGGGGAACGTGCCGTCGATCACCTTCGACGTCAGCGTGATGCCCGGGGTCGCAAAGCGCACCTTGCTTTCCGAAACCGAAACCGCGATCGACGTCTCGTCGTCCTCCAGAAGCTTGCGCAGCTCGTTCACGGTCTTGCGCGGCACGATCACGCCCGGCATTCCCTCTGCACCGTCGGGCACGGGGGCATCGATCCGGGCCAGCCTGTGACCGTCCGTGGCGACGCAGCGCAACGTCATCTCGCCGCCCTCGTCGGCAAGGTGCATGTACACGCCGTTCAGGTAATACCGGGTTTCCTCGGTCGAGATCGCGAATTTGCTCTTGTCGAACAGGCGTCGCAGGACCGGTGCCTTGATCGAAAAGTTCGAACTGTATTCCGATGTGGCCATCACCGGAAAATCCTCACGCGGAAGCGTTGCAAGCTGGAAATGGGACCGCCCCGCCGCCACGGACAGCCGACCCGACACCGCATCGTCGCTCAGCGATACCAGCGCGCCGTCCGGCAGCTTGCGCACGATCTCATGAAGGGTGACCGCGCCGACCGTCGTCGATCCGGCGCGCTCGACCTTGGCGGCGGCCTTGTCCACCACCTCGATGTCCAGATCGGTGGCGCGAAAGCTCACCCCGTCGCCCTCGGCCTCGATCAGGACGTTGGCAAGGATCGGGATCGTGTTGCGCCGCTCGACCACCGATTGCGCATGGGCGACCGCCTTGAGCAACGTCGCGCGTTCGATGCTGAGCTTCATGTCCCACCTTACCTGATGCCGGGGCGTGGAACCTAGCCGATCCACGCCCCGGCGCAACAGATTTCGTCCATCCGGCTTGATGACGGGTCAGGCCGTCATCGCCGACCCGTTCCGTGTCGCCGGCCCGGTCTACTGATCCTCGAGAGAACGCCGCAAGAGATCCAGATCCTCGGCGATCTGGCTGTCCTTTTCCCGCAGTCCCTCGATCCGCTTGACGCCGTGCATGATGGTGGTGTGGTCGCGTCCGCCGAACCGGCGGCCGATTTCGGGCAGCGACCGCTGGGTCAGATGCTTGCACAGATACATGGCCACCTGGCGGGGACGGGCAAACACGCGCACCCGCTTGGGTCCGATCAGATCGGACAGACGGATGTTGTAATGGTCCGACACCTTGCGCTGGATTTCCTCCACCGTGGTCTTGCGATCGCTCTGGCGCAGGATGTCCACCAGACATTCCTGCGTCAGCTGAAGATCTATCTCGCGGCCCACGAGGCTGCCGAAGGCGAACAGCCGCATCAGCGCGCCCTCGAGGACACGCACGTTGCTGGTGATCCGGTGCGCAAGGAACTCCAGCACGCCGCTCGCCAGTTCGACACCCTGGAACTGCGGCGTGTACTGCAGGACCTTCTTTTGAAGGATCCCGAGACGCAACTCATAGCTGGTCGGGTGCAGATCGACGACCAGACCCGATTGCAGACGCGACACGATGCGGCTTTCCATGCCCTCGATCTCGCCCGGGGCGCGGTCGCCCGAAATGATGATCTGCTTGCGCTGATCCACAAGGGCGTTGAACGTATGGAAGAATTCCTCCTGGGTGCTGTCCTTGCCGGCGATGAATTGCACGTCGTCCACCATAAGCACGTCCACCGACCGGAACAGCTGCTTGAAATCCATCATCTGACGGTCGCGCAGGGCCTGGACGAACCGGTACATGAACTGTTCGGCCGACAGATACAGGATCCGGGTGCCCGGAGCCCGCGCCTGCATTTCCCAGGCGATGGCATGCATGAGGTGGGTCTTGCCCAGCCCGACGCCACCGTAAAGGAACAGTGGATTGAAGGTCACCGGCCCGCCATCCGCGACACGGCGGGAGGCGGCGTGGGCCAGTTCGTTCGGCTTGCCGACGACGAACGATTCGAAGGTGAACCTGTCGTCGAGGCTCGCGCCCGGCAAATCGCACTCGGGTGCGGCGACCCTTGCCGTGTCGCCCGACGGTGCGGG